>JAAFHQ010000060.1 GCA_013298445.1 Chitinophagales bacterium
GCCATCGCCCGCTATTTCCTCCAACGTGGGGTAGAAGTACACGGTTACGACCGCACTTCCACTGAACTGACCCGTGCGTTGGAAGCTGAAGGCATGCATGTACATTATGAAGAAAATTTGAGCAAAGTTCCGGCGGGTGTTGATCTGGTGGTGTATACTCCGGCAGTTCCAACCAGTCATGCGGAATACCAGCATTTTTTGCAAAATGGCACACCCATTAAAAAACGGGCAGAAGTATTGGGCATCATCAGTCGGGGCATGAAAACCGTAGCCATTGCCGGAACGCACGGCAAAACGACTACTTCCTCGCTCACTGCTCACTTGTTGCGCAGCACCGGGGTAGATTGTACGGCCTTTTTGGGAGGTATTGCCCGCAATTTTGAATCCAACTATGTGCTGGGTAGCAGCGATTGGGTAGTGGTTGAAGCCGATGAGTTTGACCGTTCCTTTTTGCACCTCTACCCCGATATCGCGTCCATCATGTCGATGGATGCCGACCATTTGGACATTTATGGGGACGAAGAAACCCTACTGAATACCGGCTTCAAAGCCTTTGCTAAACAGCTTAAACCGGGTGGTACTTTGTGGTTGCAACACAACCTACTACATCATTTTGATGACAGTACAACCTACCGCAGCTTTGGCGTCGAAGGTGGCGATTATCAGGCCCACAACATCCGGGTAGAAAAGGGCTACTTCGTGTTTGATTATACCAGCCCCCAGGGAACCATTGAAGGTTTACAGATGCCATTGCCAGGGCGACACAATGTGGAAAATGCCACTGTAGCCCTGTCTATTGCCTTGCAATTGGGCGCTAAGGAAGAGGCTATTCGTAGCGGATTGGCCGCTTTCCGGGGAGTAAAACGCCGTTTTGAAATCATTTACCGCGATGAAGAAACTGCTTTTTTTGATGACTATGCGCATCACCCCACTGAGTTGAATGCGGCCATTGGCGCGGCGCGGGAATTGTTCCCCAACTCCAAAATCACCGCTGCATTTCAACCCCACTTGTTCAGCCGTACCCGCGATTTTGCCGATGGTTTCGCAGAGGCGCTGGATCAACTGGACGAAATATACTTGTTAGATATTTACCCGGCCCGGGAACTACCGATCCCCGGAGTGAGTTCTGAAATGTTGGTAAAACTGATGAAGAACCCCAATGTACACCAGATCAGCAAAGCGGACTTGTTGCCAGCACTGCAAAACAACAAACCGGAAGTGTTGCTGACCCTGGGTGCAGGAGACATTGATACCCTGGTGGAACCAATCGGAAATTGGTTGAATAGTACAAAGAAACAAAACAACCCGTAAGATGGCCGAATCGACGAAAAATAACAGGATCACGCGGCAACAGCTCAAAGCATTGGCCTGGATGGCCACCCTGCTGGTGGGGGCGATGGTCGTGCTGTCGGCCGTAAACCACCGCAAAGGCGCTGCTGTAAAGGGCGTGGAAGTAGAAATCAAACCCTTACCCAACGGCGATTTGCTGATGCAACCCGTGGACGTAACCGAACTGATCCACAAAGCCTTTGGGTATGAGTTCCAGTCCCGCTCGGTACGCACTGTTGAAATTGAACGGCTGGAACAGGTTTTGGAAAAAGACCCGCTGGTGCAAGACGCCGAAGTATTTCTGGATGCCCGCGATTTTGTGCGGGTGACCGTGACTCAAAGAGAACCCGTAATTCGCATCATCGACAAAGATGGCTGGAATTACTACCTGGATAAAAATGGCATTCGGATGCCTCTGTCCAAACACTTCACTGCCCGGGTGGTAGTGGCTACAGGGAGCATCCCCGTGTATGTGCCTGATTTTTTGGAACGTGAAAAACACTTATTGCGACAATTGTTTTTGCTCAGTACTGAGCTCCGTAAAGACGCATTTTTAAATGCCATGATCGGACAAATCTTTGTGAGCAGCAACGGCGACTTCATTTTGGCTCCCCTGATCGGTGACCAAAAGATTGTATTTGGAAAGTACGAAGATGCACAGGACAAGATCCAGAATCTGAAGATATTTTACCGTGAAGCTATGCCCTACGAAGGCTGGCGCAAATACCGCAGTATTGACGTTCGCTTTCGTGGACAAGTGATTTGTAAGTAGTTGAAAAGTTGAGGAGTTGAGAAGTTTAGGCTGCCGCAGTGACATGGGCGAAATCAACCTAAACTTCTCAACTTCTCAACCCCTCAACTTCTCAACTAACAATATTGAATCCCATTTTACGGAGACAGGATTGCAGCTAACTTACTGATAAAACGCTTACACAACCCGCTCCGAACTAACCGCCTACATTCCCATTTTGGTGAAAAGGCCAAATTGAACATTCATGATGGAAACAAATGCTCGCAAATCAGACGTGGTGGTAGCCGTAGACATCGGCACGACCAAAGTATGTGCCATCGCGGGACGTAAGAATCAGCATGGAAAACTAGAGATTTTGGGTGTTGGTAAAGTCAACTCTGAAGGCGTTTTGCGCGGAGTGGTCTCCAACATCGAAAAAACCGTTAATGCTATTTCTGAAGCAGTCATCGCCGCACGTAGAGGAGTGAACGCCAATTTCGATTGGGTTCACGTAGGTATTGCTGGCCAGCACATCAAGAGCTTGCAACACCGGGGCATCCTCATGCGCGACAACAATATCGTGGAGATCAGCCAGGAGGACATCGATCGGCTGATCGGAGATATGTACAAACTGGTACTGCCTCCAGGGGACAAAATCATCCACGTCATTCCCCAGGAATATGCGGTAGACAACGAACAGGGCATCCTCGATCCCATCGGGATGTCGGGCGTTCGTTTGGAAGCCAATTTCCACATCATCACCGGGCAAATCGCTGCCTCCAACAACCTGTACCGCTGCGTTGAAAAATCCGGCTTGCGGGTAGCCAACATGACCCTGGAGCCCATCGCTTCAGCCATGTCGGTACTCAACGAAGAGGAGCGGGAAGCAGGCGTAGCGCTGGTGGACATCGGTGGCGGAACCACCGACATCACCATCTTCCAGGACGGCATCATTCGCCACACGGCAGTGATTCCATTTGGAGGCAATGTGATCACCAAAGACATCAAGGAAGGCTGCACAGTGATGCCCCAACAGGCTGAAAAACTGAAAGTTAAATTTGGTTCAGCCCTCGCCGACGAAGTATACGACAACCGCATCATCACCATTCCCGGGGTGCGCGGTCGTGACCATAAAGAAATTTCGGAGAAAAACCTGGCCCGGATCATTCAGGCTCGGGTGGAGGAAGTCCTCGACTACGTGGTTTGGGAAATCCGCCGTTCCGGCTATGAGCGCAAACTCATCGCAGGGATCGTCCTGACAGGTGGTGGTGCATTGCTCAGCCACATCGAAAAACTCTCCGAATACCACACCGGAATGCCTACCCGCATTGGTCTCCCGATCGAGCCCTTGGCGCATGGCTATACCGAGCAACTGAGCAGCCCGATTTACGCCACGGCGATTGGCTTGCTGATGCGGGGCATTGAAGACCGTGAAAAAGGCCGCTTCAATGAACCTGCTACCGAGACTCCAATAGCGGTGGAAACACCCAAGGAAAACCTGAGCACGCCCAAAGTGGCCAGCGTGGAAGAGGAAGAAGAATCTCGAACAGCACCCGGCGGGCGTTGGATCGATAGCTTATTCAAAAAAACCAAGGAATGGTTCGAAGCGGAACCGGACGCGGATTTATAAACCCAAGAGCATAACTATTAAAGCTCGAAAAATATGCAAGGTATGCTTTTCGATATGCCAAAAAATAAAGGCTCCATCATCAAGGTGTTGGGCGTCGGTGGAGGCGGTAGCAATGCCGTCACACACATGTTTAAACAAGGCATCGTTGGTGTAGATTTTGCCATCTGCAACACCGATGTGCAGGCCATGGAAGCCAGCTCCGTTCCAATTCAAATTCCCTTGGGTACCGAAGGTTTGGGCGCAGGCTCGCACCCTTCCCGGGGCAAAGAAGCTTGTGAAAGCTCCATTGATGAGGTGCGCAAATACCTGGGCGAAGGCTGTAAAATGTTGTTCGTGACCGCAGGTATGGGCGGTGGTACCGGTACTGGTGCTGCACCAATCATTGCCAAAACGGCCCGCGAAATGGGCATCCTCACGGTAGGTATCGTGACTTTGCCTTTCAATTTTGAAGGTCGCCGTCGGGTGATGCAAGGCGTGGAAGGATTGTCGGAGCTGCGCAAAAACGTGGACACGATCATCATCATTTCCAACGATAAACTGCGCCAGATTTATGGCAACTTGTCAGTTTCGGATGCTTTTGCGAAAGCGGACAACATCCTGACGACTGCTGCCAAAGGGATCGCCGAAATTATCACGGTACCAGGTTACGTCAACGTGGACTTCGAAGACGTTCGCACCGTAATGTGCAACTCTGGTATGGCCATCATGGGCACCGCCAGCGCCGAAGGTGACGACCGCGCTCGCCGGGCTGTGGATGAGGCATTGCACTCACCGCTGTTGGAAGAAAACGACATCCGGGGCGCGCGCCACATCCTGCTGAACATCACCTCGGGCCGCAAGGAAGTGACCATGGACGAAATCTTTGAGATCACTGAATTTGTCCAAGAGGAAGCTGGGTATGGTACTGACTTGATCTGGGGTAACTGCTTCGATGAACGCCTGGGTGACAAACTCAGCGTGACCATCATCGCTACTGGCTTCAATGCTCCTTCGGTAGATGAAGCAACGCCAGCTAAAGCTGACCAAAAGATCAAGGTATCTTTGGATGACGACGATGTGCGCCAAAAAAAAGACCTGGGGACTTCTCGCTATGGTTTGAAGGAAATCACTGAATCTGAGCCAGATACCCGCAAGGGTCAAAATACCGTGGAGTTCGACAACATCCGCTCCACCATAGAAAAATACCAGCGTGGCAACAAACATGGTTACGATGAGCCTTTTGTAAAAGAGGACCACGACCGCATGGAAGAGGAGCGCCGCCGCCGTCAGGAAATGGACCAGCGCCGCAAAGAGCGTTTGCGCAGCGAGATCAATCCACAGAAGTTGAACAGTCCTCAGATGGTCAACAACATGGAGGGGGAACCTGCCTACATGCGCCGCGGCATCCACCTCGACGACGTACCCGCTGCCAACGAACAGGCCTTCTCCCGCTGGACCATCAGCGACGATGAAGAACTCGACATCTCCGAACGCAATGCTTTTTTAGATGATAATGTTGACTAGCGTTATTGTGACGCTTTAGTCTTTTTTATTTTTTTGTTTTCCATCATGTAAGCGACACTTTTAAAATGCCTGGCAAGGGGAGACCCTGCTGGGCATTTTGTTTGCTTGCTTTTCGATTCATTTGGAATTAACTTGAGCAATAATTATAAGCTCGTGAACAAGGAACTGGATTTAGACCAAATCACCACCCTCAACGCCCTCGCCCCCGGCTACGCCACTGCCATGCTCGAAGCCGCCGTAGTGTGTATGGATGACCAAAACCACCCATCCGGCACAGTCCTCCCCGTCACCATCAACGAACGTGGGGATAAAAACGACATCCAACTCCACTGGACTTTAGAAATTTCAGAAAACATCCGCAAATCCTATCAAGAACCCAGCCGCACCACCGATTACGGCACCATGTGCATCGCAGTTTTGCTCAGCACCATTTTGGTAAAAAAATGCAGTGCAGTGGAACCAACCATAGGAAACAACGGTTTTGACTTCTACCTCTGTGATGAAGAGGACGAATACAATTTCTACCTGGCGCGTTTGGAAGTGTCGGGTATTCGCAAGGAGAGCAAAACCAATACCGTAGAAAAAAGAGTGGCTATCAAAAAACAACAGACGCGGCGATCAGATAATTCCGGTTTGCCTGCGTATATTTGTGTAACCGAGTTTGGAACTCCAAAAGCTTCCTACGTAAAAAAATGACACAAACAGCACGTCAATTGCGCAGCACCCACCGTCAGGCCAACCTCCTGGCCCAGGAAGCTTGGATGGCCAAGGAGAAGGGACAGTTTGATCGTTCTTTGGACTTGTACCAAAAAGCTTACCAACTTGAAAAAGAGGTTGCTCAAGGTTACTTGGAGTTGCTAGATGCCGAACCTACTCGTTCCATCATCCTCAAAAGCGCCGCCGTTTTGGCCAAAGAATGCGGCCAGTTGCGCGAAGCCGAAAAGTGGTTGAGCCATGCCCTTAGTGGGAATCCTTCTGAAGAAATTGCTGCTGAGTTGCGCGTCTTGTTCAAAGAAATCAACAAAAAGCACCGCAAAGCCACTGGAACTGCCAAAGTAGAAAAAGGCATCTTGCGCGTGGTAGAAGGAATTTTGGGCATGGTCGATTCCACCAAACACCGCATCGGAGTAGATGCTGCCGATGGCCGGGTTAGAATCCAAGTGCCACAGGAAGCCAATGATATGGTGTTGAAATTCATTGACAACCCGGTGAAGGTAACCTATCAGGTGGAAGGGCGTAGGAAGTGGCTGAAGCAGATTCAAAAGGCAGGTTGAGTAAGTGAAAAGTGAATAGCGAAAAGTGAAAATTAAACACCACCATATGATCTCCTCTATTCTTTTTCCCATCATCCTGTTCTTTTGCGCCAATCCAGCTCAAAAAACTCACCTAGGTCCGGATCCCGAATTCCTCACCGTTACCATCGACGGCGTTACCTGGACTGCCGAAGATGTCCACGTACCCATTCCCGGTAGCAAATGCCTGGATAGCACCTGCCAACAAGTGCTTTATTCCTGGAAAGAGGCCAAACAACTGGACGAACAACTAACTGGCTGGCGCTTGCCGACCTGGAAAGATTGGCGCAAATTGGAACGCCATTTTGGTTCTGGCTTGATGGAAGAACATGGCCTGGTAACGGTTGGCAAAGAAGTCAAAACGGGATTAAATATCACCTCATTTCCTGGCGTGTATGCGGATGGGCAGCGCGGTCGGGTGGGCGAGGAGAATGGATATTGGGTGAAACCCGCCACCGAAGTAGTGGAAGCAGATGGGACTGTCCAAATTTTCCAAAAGCATTTTTATGGTCCAAAATCAGAAAAGAAGGATCAGATTTGGCCTTTTATCACAGATGCAGAAAGTGACCTTAAATGCTCGGTTCGGCTAATTAAAGAAGAATAATCACTCCTCCACCTCCTTCATCAAACTCAGCCCATACTCCCTGATCCGCGTAATCAACTCAATACTTCCCTTGCCTTTTTCCGTCAAGCTGTATTCCGTTTTTGGGGGCACCACCGCGTATACCTTCCGGTCGATGTAGCCATTTTCCTCCAGTTCCCGCAACTGGGAGGTCAACATTTTATCCGAGATGTGGGGAATGTCCCGGCGCAGTTCACTGTAGCGCAGGGTGTTGAACTGTAGGCGCCAGAGGATGGGCATTTTCCACACGCCACCCAGTTGTTCCATCACCAATTGTACCGGGTTGTAATAAACTTTTCCTTTGTAAATGAAATCTGGCATGCTGTGAGGGTTGATTCGTCCATACTTACCAAAAAGTGTGTATCGCACTTTTGGGTTAAACACTTTACAAAGGTAGGTATAAGCCGGAATTTTGTGGGGACTTTTTAACCCACTAGACAAATTCCGAACCAATGAAAAAGATCATCCTTGTTGTTTTTGCCTTCCTATTTCTGATTCCAACTTTTGCCCAACACAATGCCGGAAACAACGGCAAGGTGCTGATGATTGCCTCCAATCCCTCGGTGAGCAAACAAACCGGCTGGCCCATCGGGGTGTGGTACGCGGAGCTGGCGCACCCGTACTGGGTATTCAGCGAAGCTGGCTACAGCGTAGACATTGCCTCCCCGGAAGGTGGCGAAATCAAATTTGACGGATTCAGCGACCCTGAAGACCCCAGCCAGTACGCAGCCTTTGACTATGTATCATTGGGATTTAAAAAAGACCCTGCTAAAATGGCTTTGACCAAAAACACACTCAAACTGTCAACTGTCAATCCTCAAGATTACAAGGCCATCTTTGTTTGTGGTGGGCAGGGGCCGATGTATACCTTTTACGAAAACACCGAACTGCAGCAGTTTTTTGTCAATTTTTACCAAACGGGCAAACCCACGGCGGCCATTTGCCACGGCACCTGTATTTTGCTCAAGGCCAAATTGCCCAACGGCAAGTACTTGGTGGAAGGCAAACGTTGGACGGGTTTTGCCTCGAGCGAAGAACAATACGCGGACAACTACGTAGGCCAACAAATCCAGCCCTTCCGCATCGAAGACCTGGCGCGCAAAATGCCCAACAGCAAATATGAATGTGGCACGCCCTTTTCCGCCTATGCAGTGAAAGACGGCAACCTGATCACCGGCCAGCAACAGAATAGTGGGGAAGCCGCCGCCAAATTGGTGCTCAAAGCTTTGGAGGAAGACAAAAAACGCTACCCTACCTACGTCCTGATCCACGGAGCTTGGGCCGATGAAAGCGCCTGGGGTTTTGTCCGCAATGACCTTGCTAAACGTGCCAATGTGGTAGTGGTCAATTTGCCCGCCCACGGCATAGACCTTACTCCTGCGAACCAGGTTTCTTTGGCGGCTTACGTCAAAACTGTCAGCAATGCCATCAATGCCCAAACGGGTAAGGTGATTTTAGTGGCCCACAGCATGGCAGGGATAGTGGCTTCGCAGGTAGCCGAATATTTGCCCACAAAAATTGACAAGATCATCTATGTCAGTGCCTACCTGCCTCGGAACGGTGAAGATTTGTTGACTTTGTCCAAAAAGGATGCGGAAAGCAAAGTAGGAGGTGCGCTGGAATTCAATGCAGATTATTCAGCAGCCAGCATCAAAAAAGACCTGATTGCCCCTGCGGTATGCGCTGATTGCCCCGATTTTATGAAAGAGGCATTGGTCAAATACCACAAAGCAGAACCCGCCAAACCGCTGGGTGAAAAAGTCGTATTGACCGCCAAAAACTTTGGCGCAGTACCCAAATATTACATCCACACCAGCAAGGACGCCGCCGTGGGTTACGAACTCCAACAACAAATGGTGAAGGCCAACGGGGGCATCAAAAAGATCTTCACCATGGCCACTTCACACTTGCCTTTTGTGGTCAATCCAGGCGAATTTTTGAGTATTCTCAACAGCATCAACTAAGATGAAATACCTGAAATCTTTAAGTTTGGCATTGGTGTTGTTCCTGATTGGGAGCAATGCCAGTGCCCAAATCCCGGTGGAAATTTTACTCGGGCACGAAAAGACCAGCTTCGACTTGATGTTTTTTAAATACCTCAAGAAGCACGATGGCACCAACTCCCGGGTTTTGTTTTTCAACCGCAACCGCGCCAGCATCGATTACCGCCAAACTTCCAGCGCGTTTCTGCCTCAATTTGGGTTTACCGAAGCCCTTTCTTACAACCATCCGGCCTGGAAGGGTTTTGCGCCGGTAGTGGTGGCACAATTGCTCAACCGGGGGATTTACCCTAAAGCTGGTCTACAATACGCCAAACTGGCCAAGGATTTTACCTTTTTCAGCTGGATGGTAGCCGAGTTACAGACGGAGCCGAATGTTGATTTTTTTGTATTGACCCGTTATACACCGCCACTTTCGGAACATTTACATTTGTACACTCAGTTGGAATTGGTCAATGCTTTTCCTACGGTGGAGAATAAAACTTTTAGCCTGATTCAACGGTTTAGACTAGGGGTAAAAGTAAAGGATTGGCAGTATGGCCTGGGGGCTGACCTTAGCCAAAATGGTCGGAATACCTGGACCAACACGGATAACCTTGGCCTTTTTTTGCGCCATGAGTTTTAATCATTCGGTTTAAAAGACGTAAAAAATATGATACTGGCATTCATCGGCATCGGCAACGTAGGTTTTGCCCTCGCCAACCGACTACAACACCACGGCCACCAAATCATCATCGCTCATCAGGACGGCAACTCGGATAGTGTCCGCGAAGCACTTGCGCAAAATCCTCATTGGCCAGTTCAGCCATTGCAAGTGGCTATCGATGCGGCAGATGTAGTGTTTGTGGCTACCCCCTTCAAGGTGGTTTCGGAACTACTGAGTGGATTGCAGTTCAAAGGAAAAACCCTGGTCGATTGTACGAACCCCGTTGGCCCAGGTGTTTCGCATGGCCTCAAAAGTGAACGCTCTGGCGCAGAAGTCATTCAGGAGTTGGCACCCGATGCCCATGTTGTCAAAGCCTATACGATCTACGGCTACGAAAACCTGGAGAACAGTAGTTTTCCCGAGTACAATGTAAAACCCGCCATGTTTATTTGTGGAAATGATGCCGACGCCAAAGCCCAAGTTACCCAGCTCAATACTGACTTGGGTTTCGAAACCCTCGATACGGGTGCATTGAGCCAGGCCCTGCACCTGGAGCACATGACCCTGTTGTGGGTAAAAATGGTAAGGATGGGCGGAAGGTCGCCGAGGATGGTGTGGAGCGTTTTGAATAAATG
This sequence comes from Chitinophagales bacterium, assembly GCA_013298445.1. Classification (GTDB taxonomy): domain Bacteria; phylum Bacteroidota; class Bacteroidia; order Chitinophagales; family Saprospiraceae; genus Haliscomenobacter. The sequence continues at coordinate 10,388 of JAAFHQ010000060.1, forward strand.
AAAAATGAAAAATGAAAAATGAAAAATGAAAAATGAAAAATGAAAAACTTACGGTCTTCATTTTTCATTTTTCATTTTTAGCTTTTCATTTACTCCGCTGCTTTAAATTTCTTAAACGCCTCCGTCAACTTCGGCACCACTTCAAAAAGGTCACCTACCACGCCGTAGTCAGCAGCCTTGAAGAATGGAGCTTCAGGATCTTTGTTGATGACCACGATGGTTTTGGAGTTATTGACTCCGGCGAGGTGCTGGATGGCTCCGGAAATGCCGATGGCGATATAGAGGTTGGGACGGATGGCAATCCCGGTTTGGCCCACGTGTTCGTGGTGCGGGCGCCAGTGTACGTCGGCAACCGGGCGAGAGCAAGCGGTGGTAGCGCCCAGCACATTGGCCAGATCTTCCACGATGCCCCAGTTTTCCGGGCCTTTCATACCCCGGCCTGCGGATACTACCAGTTCAGCTTCGGGCAATGGCACGATGCCTTCGATCCGACTTACCGATTTTACCTTTACGCGGCTGGCCGGTACGGCAATCGAGAGGGTTTCAACCGCAGCGGCGCTACCGACTACGGCGGGTTGCAAGGAATTACCCATTACGGACAAAACCTTTACCTCCGATTTGATCTCATATTCGGCGATGGCTTTCCCAGAGAAAACGCCTTTTTTGACTTTGAATCCGCCATCAGCAGTTGGAATGCTGTTGACGCCAGCTACGGAACCCGCGCTCAAACGTGCCGCCAAACGGCCGTGGATTGACTTCCCTGTGGAGGTGTGGCTGAGCACAATTACGTTGGCGCCTACTTGTTGGCTAGCCTCGGCGATAACTTTGGCGTAAACCTGGCTATCAAATTGATCGAGCGCCGCATCAGCAACGTGCAATACTTTGCTCGCACCGTACAAACCCAGATCAGCGGCGTTGTGCGCCGTACCCAGGGCCAGAGCCACACATTCAGTGCCAAGCACCTGAGCCGTTTTATATCCGTAAGTAACCGCTTCGAAGGCAGTTTTTTTGAAATTTCCTTTTTGGCTTTCAGCAAATACGAGAACCATCTTTCTATATTTTTAAGTTAAATTACTTTCGCTTCCTCGTGCAGGAGTTTTACCAACTCTTCCATGTTTTCGGGCGCAATCATTTTTACGGCTGACTTGGCTGGTGGTAAAGTGTATTGTACCGTCACCGCTTTGTCTTCAAAAGCAGCAGGAGCAAGTACTTTCAATGCCTTGGACTTGGCCATCATGATGCCTTTCATGTTGGGAATGCGTTGTTCAGCCAGGCCTTTGGCAGCACTCAGCACAAAAGGAGTGTCTACTTCCACTTCTTCCACACCTCCTTCGATGTCGCGCTGGATGGTTGCTGTTTTGCCATCGCTGGTGTCCAGTTTGGTCGCGTAAGAAACGAAAGGCAAATCCAGGTATTCAGCGACCATGGCGCCAATTTCGGAGCCATTGTAATCGATGGTTTCTTTGCCCAAGAGAATCAGGTCGTAACTTTCTGCACGTGCATGCTCTGCAATTTGGAAGGCTACATTCAAGGCGCTGGGTGGATTCATGTCGATGCGTACGGCATCGTCGGCGCCAATGGCCAAACCTTTGCGGATGACCTGGTCGTTGTCGGCAGGGCCAACGTTGATCAGGGTAACGGTTCCACCCAGGGCTTCCTTCAGTTCAAGTGCGCGTACCAGGGCATACCACTCATCGTAGGGGTTCATGATGTACTGTACCCCATTGCCGTCCAGCTCAGTGTTGCTGGCGTTAAAAGCGATTTTGGTGGTTGTGTCGGGCGTTTTGCTCACGCAGACCAGTATTTTCATCGAATACGTATTTTTGGCAAAAATGAAGTTTTATTTTAGCTTTATTTTAGCTTTGGCAAAGATATGGATTTCGCTAGCAAAGCTGAAACTAATTTAGCGAATTTTCGCTAAATTCTCTTTTGTAACTTTTTTAAGGGGCAAAAAGTTCACCCTAATAACAAATCAGTGTTTATGTCCAGTAATCGTTTACTTCAACTTTTGGAAATGCAGGAGTCCGATCCGGCAGATACTTTTGTACTGTTTGCGTTGGCCAAAGAGTACGAAGGACAAGCGGATGACTCCGAGGCATTGCATTACTACCAGCAAGTGCTGGAAAAAGACCCGCACTATGTAGGGGTTTTTTACCACCTCGCCAAATTGTACGAGCGCCAGGAAGCTTTATTGGAAGCGGTTTCGACCTATGAAAAAGGCATCGCAGTGGCCAAAGCTGTCAGTGATCAACATGCCTTGGCGGAATTGCAGTCGGCGAAATTGAATTTGGAATTGGAGCTGTGATTTTTTGAACCACCTAAGACATTAAGAGTTGTTCGCTTTCTAAGGTGCCCTTAGGTGTCTAAGGTGGTTCAATTAAAAACATCTAGTTTGAGAAAAAATTACAAGAGTTAATGTAGAGGATTTTTTGAGCGGCTGCGCCGCTTGTTTTTTCACCACCTTAGACACCTTAGACACCTTAGGTGTTATTCGCCTTCTAAGGTGGTTCAAAAAATCAATCCCAACAACTCCTCATGAATCTCCCGCCAGTGCGCATTCAAATTCACACTGCGAATCAAAATGTCGTGGGTTCCAAAACGGTAGTCAAGCCTGATTGGCTGATCCGTTTGTGGGTAAATGAGCATTCCTGTTGCCACCCGCGAGCGTTCGTTACGTTGCTCCTGATTGAGTAAGTAGCTGTACAATTGGTAGAGGTTAGTGGAAAACAATTTGTCTACCTCAAAACGGCTTCCGCCCAGCGGCTGCCGATAATATTTGGCGTCGATGATAATTTTTCGGTTTGCACTTTCCAGGGTGACATCCGTTTCCATGATGGGCAGGTAATTCAAATGTTGCGGATCTTGGGGGGCTTCCCATTGCCAGCGGATTTGCTCGCGGCGCACCCAATATTCCTGTTGTTCTTTTTGGTAAAAACGAAAAAGAAAAGATTCAAACACCCGGTTCATCTTGCGGTCGTCGCGACGAAAATCGACAAATTTGAATTGACCAACACTTTCGGTTGGTAGCAAATTTTCGGCTACAATGCGGCAAATGTGTAGCAAGAAATGATACAAACGTTGGTCGCGCCGCAGTTGTACTTGTTGAAAAGCACGGGGCGTCAGGGCGATTCGCTTCAAAGGTGGAAACATGCGCTGCAATTGTTGCAACTCTGCCTTTAAGGTTTTATCTACTGCTGGGGTTTGCAACAAATGTTGTACCGTGGCTGCCAAAATTTGATTGCCAGGGGTATCGGCGCTGTATTCATCAA
>JAAFHQ010000600.1 GCA_013298445.1 Chitinophagales bacterium
GGTGAGAAAGTGACTCAATTGGCTGAACGCATCCAGGAAACCTTGGGAACTGAGGCGGTAACTGGCCTGGAATTGATCAACGTACGGCACGCTACGCCTGAATTGTTGGGCCAATTGCGCAGCAAGCGGAAGGTTTTGGTGGAGCAGACGAATGGAGCTACCGCACATTTGGTGGTGGAGAAGAATTGAAAGTCAGATTGGTGAGTGCGGCTCCGCCGCTTGTTTTTTCACCACCTAAGAAACCTAAGGCACCAAAGGAACACCTAAGAGATGACGCTTATTTTTCTCAGGTGCCCCTTTGGTGCCTTAGGTTCCTTCGGTGGTGAAAATAAAAATGTCAACTCAGAAATTTTATTTCCTCGCAAACCAACTCACTTCCTCTACCCCCAAATCCTGCGCCATTTTCCGCGACAACACAAATAGATAGTCCGATAACCGATTGAGGTAACGCAACAAAATCTCCTCCACTGGCTCATTTGCCGCCAAAGCCACCACCTGCCGTTCCGCCCTGCGGCAAACCGTACGAGCAATGTGGCAATAAGAAACACTCGGATGTCCCCCGGGCAGAATGAAGTTTTTCAGTGGAGGCAAATGCGCATCCATCTGATCCATTTGTTGCTCCAGCGCTTCGATATCCGAGTCGAGCAAGTCGGGGGTGTTCATGGACTTATCCGGGTCGCTGGCCAGGTTGGCACCAATAGTGAACAGCCGATCCTGGATTTCCTTGAGAAAATCACGGGTGGCCTCATCAACCAAACTGTCGCGCACCAGCCCCAAGTGTGCATTCAGCTCATCTACGGTGCCGTATGCTTCAATCCGCAGGTGGTATTTGGGCAAACGTTTGCCGCCAAAGAGCCCGGTTTCCCCTTTGTCACCCGTTTTGGTGTATATTTTGAAAGCCATGTTTTTTTCGCAAAAATAGACCTAAAGTTGATACATCCTCAAACCAGTAGCTAGAACTTGGAAAAATCATCCACTGCCGCTGCCGCTTTGAAGTCGGCTTCGCCCACTTTTCCACCCTCATCCGAGTCGTAATCGGTCAATATTTTCCAAACTCCATTCTCTTTGCGCAGGAAAACATGGAATTTTCCATAACCAATCCAGGGTGCACCTTCTTTGGGGTAACTGGTGTATTTGAAATAGCCCCGTTCTGAAGCAGTTGTAGCCGAGGCAAAACGTTCAAAGAAGCGAAACTCAATGCTGGTGCGGTTACCGTTGTCAAGGGCCCAAGCAAAACTCCGTTCGGATTGAGCGGCGTAACCAGCCAGATCGTGGCTGCTTTTGTCGCCTCCACTGGCCCGCACAAATTCCTTGGAATGCAAACTGATGTATTTAGCGGCGTCATTGCTGGCATAGGCTTCGGAAAAGGGTGTCCAGATGTCGCGGTTGATGTCGCGCAGGGCATTTTTGGCGGCCAGGGCTTCTGCTTGTTTGTTTTTCCAACGTTTTTCGGTTTCGATGACATCCATTTCGAGTGCCCCGAAGACGCCTTTTTCTTCTTTGTTGCCCACTTTGGCAATAGCCCGAATTTTTTCAGTGCTGGCAAAAGCCCCTTTGTAATCCTCTTTTTGGGCTTGCCAGAGGGCTTTTTTCCATAGGTTCCAGACGTGCTCGCCCGCTTTCAGGCTTTCGTCGAGGTACTTTTGTGCTTCATTGAGTTTGCCAGCTTCGGTGAGTAAATCGGCAGCCTCGGCTTGCAGGTACCATTTTTGCGCAGCATCGGCTTTGGCGATCAGGCTATCGTATTGGGCAATGGCAGCCGGGATAAAGTCCACTTTGAAGCGGACATTGACCTTTTTGTTGTCCCACAACAAACTGATTTGGCCTTCTTCCAGGCTGCGTTCTTCGATCTGATAAGCCAGGCGCTCCAAGGGTTTTTCCAAGGTTTCTGTTCTTGCGCCCACCCGCAAGGCGTCTTTGGCTTCATTGTAGATAAAAGCGCCCCATTGTTTGGAGTCGGTGTTAAAAACTGCCGTCCAGCCTTGATTTTGGCGCGGGATCAGGAAAAAAGCGTAAGTACCTGCGGGCAGGATTTTGCCTTCCATTTTTACAGGTGTGCTGAAACTGATGGTGGTGGCGTTGTTGGCCCCGGCCCGCCAGATTTTGTCAAAAGGCACGATGCCGCCCCAGATTTGACGCCCACGCACGCCAGGAGAAAAGTATTGAATGTTGATGTCGGTGAGTCCAAGTCGGTAGGACACACTGGCTTTGGCGCTTTTTTGGGGTAAATTGTTTTGGGCATACAGGCTTTGTAGTCCACACAATAGCAAGAGCAGGATGATTAGATTTTTCATATACAGTCAGATTGGTGATCAAATACTGGGCTAAGCTACAAAACTGGCTAAAAATCCTACCGCGCATCCCCATGAAATGTCCGCCAACTGTGCCAAAATTCCTGGTAAGCATTGATCTTTTTCAAAGATGCCATGCCCGGATCCAGTGCAACCCCGTACCAATTGTAGCGAAAAATCTGGCTATACAAGGTATCGCCCTTCATGCTGATTTTTTCCAGATTGGGGCGTTCAAAGGCAACAAAACTTTTGTTGTCCTTTGCCAGAACAATCGCAATGGGGGTGTTACCCACCGTTCCGTTGAGTATTCGTTTTTCCTTTAACTCATTCCAGTCAAAAGCTTTGCTGTATTGCCCAACCTGAACACCAACTACCCAGGATTTATCCTTCCAGGACAAACTATCCGTGCGGGTGAGCTTGCCTTTTTTATTGCCGTTTTCGTAGTTTTTTTGATCGGCATAGTCTTTGGTATAGGCTGAATCAGGTTGCATCACCTTGCTGTTGGGATGGAATTTTAGCCACTGTCTCAGGCTCATTTGGGAGCTGGGTAATTCAGGCAAAACTTTTCCTTTAAGCGGCCCAGCAACGGCTTGCCCATTCTCTTGTCGCCACCAGGAATGGGTGCGAGAGTCTTCAAACATGGCGTTGAAATGATCCATACCCACCAGGCGGAATTCCTCAAGTTGGTCTTCAATTTTTGGGTTAAAAACTCTACCTGTCCGGCATACATTGCAATACGTAACCATTACAAACTGGCCTCCAACTACGTCGCGCACCTGATGATGATAGGCTAGATACTGGATGGGATAGGCACTGGCTTCCCCATTGAAGGTAACCCCAAGGACTACCCTGTTGAGCGAAACTTTGTTGTTCTGACTGCTGTTCATCACCAATTCGGGCTGAGTAAACATCTCTTCGGCAGTCATTTTAAAGTTGAACAGGTAGGCCACAAAAGCCCAGGGCAGCAGGGCGAGCAAGGGAACCCATACCCGTTTGAAACGAGCCTGCCAGAGGCTGTAAAGGGCCAGTACTCCCAAACCGATGCGGATGTACCACCGCCAGGAATACAAAAAATAAGCCAGACCAATGCTGTCCATCTGTTGACTGCCGGGCAAAGGCATGATGAAATAAACATTGGCGATTTCGAAGGCAATCATCAAAAAAACAGCAAAGTAAAATAGTGCTTTCATGAGGCGGAAAAGGGTTTGGAGATGCAATTAATGTTAGAGAAAGATTTGCCAAAATAAACAAAATTAGGATGTGATTTTCGCAAAGAGAAAAAGTACCCTCCATCGCTCATTTTCCCTATCTCCATCTCGTTCCTATTCGTGTTCATCTACTTTTTTTTGTAGCTGAGGGCTTACAAAGCAACTTTGAGGCATCAAACTTAAGCCATGAAGAAAATTTACCCGACTGTTTTTTTTACCACCCTCTTTTTTTTCACGCTCACAACAGCATTTGCCCAATTTCCGATGGGTGTTCCGACCACAGCGATCCAAGTCCCAAAAGGAAATGTAAAAGTTACAGGCATCCTCATTGATTCTAGCTCGCTCAAAGCGGTGGAATACGCCAGCATTGCCCTCTACAAATTGTCCAACGGTCAAGCCGTAGACGGAACCGTTTCGGATGAAAAAGGCAAATTCAGCTTTAGCAAAATTGAAGCTGGAGAGTACAAGGTGCTGATTTCTTTCTTGGGCTACCAAACCAAAACCATTGATAAATTGAATTGGACCAAAGGTCAGGAATTTGACCTGGGAGCCATCAAACTCAGCCCGGTAGTGAAAAACCTGGACGAGGTCACCATTACAGGCACCACCGACCTAATTGAGGAAAAGGTGGATCGTCTGGTGTACAACGCTGAAAAAGACATCACTGCCAAAGGTGGCGATGCTACTGATGTGTTGCGCAAAGTCCCAATGCTTACGGTGGATCTGGACGGCAACGTTAGCTTGCGCGGTAGCCAAAACGTCAAGGTGCTGATCAACAACAAACCCAGTACCATCATGGCCAGCAGTGTGGCGGATGCCATGAAACAAATCCCCGCTGACCAAATCAAAACGGTTGAGGTCATCACCAGTCCATCGGCCAAGTACGACGCGGAAGGTTCGGCAGGCATCATCAACATCACCACCAAAAAGAA
>JAAFHQ010000601.1 GCA_013298445.1 Chitinophagales bacterium
CAAAATAACCATTCCCCGACATACCAATAAACTGCTCCGCAGAAATGTTGGAAGCAATCAAAGAGGCCCCAATAGCCCACCAGGTCAGTGACCCTTCGGCTAGAAAAAAATCGGTGGTTGTGGTTTCTGCTTTTTTCTTGCGCTGGTAAATCCAGTATCCGTATCCTACTACCAGAATGAAGTAGGCGAAAAACACCACCAAATCTACCGTTTGTAAAGTTTGCATCAATCCAAATGTTTTGTTTGTTTAAAAAATCTATGTAGGTCGCGAATATAGGGAACTAAGGGCGATAAAAAAATAAGTATTCATTTTGCCAAATGATTAGATAAGTAAACGCTTCATTTTAAGTGCCTTATCTAATCATTTGGCTCAAAGGAAATGAACACTTATTTTTGCCCCACTACTAGTGCATACGATGGCCATAATACACCTCATTCCAGCGCAACTCATTTTTGAAATCGTACAAATTGGTGCGCTCATTGATCAAAACGTATTCAATACCAGCGATTTCTGCGAAGTCAGCCAGGTATTCGGCGCTCAGATTTTGGCTGTAACAGGTATGGTGGGCACCACCCGCCAAAATCCAGGCAGCAGCTCCGGTTTTGAGGTCAGGTTTCACTTTCCACAATACACGAGCTACGGGCAGTTTAGGCAAATCCTGTGCAGGTTCAATGGCTTCCACTTCATTGACGATTAAGCGGAAACGGTTGCCCATGTCCACAATCGAAGCATTGAGAGCCGGACCAGCCGGACAGTTGAAAACCAGGCGTACGGGGTCGGCCTTGCCGCCTATCCCCAGTGGATGTACTTCACAACTTGGTTTTTTGGCTGCAATGGATGGGCAAATTTCCAACATGTGTGAGCCCAATACTTGCATGTTATCGGGCTGAAAGTGGTAGGTATAATCTTCCATAAAGGAGTTGCCGCCAGGTAGGCCAGCACCCATTACCTTCATCGCCCGCACCAGTGCGGAGGTTTTCCAATCTCCTTCGCCACCAAAGCCATATCCTGCGGCCATTAAGCGCTGCGAGGCAATGCCCGGCAATTGTGCCATGCCGTGTAAGTCTTCAAAAGTATCGGTGTATCCTTTGAAATTACCCGCTTCCAGGAAGGTTTTCATGCCCAATTCGATGCGAGCAGCTTCGATGAGGGAACTGCGTTGAGCGCCGCCTTTTTGCAAACTTGCCGAGAGGGTATAACTCGCTTCGTATTCTTCAATCAGTTGCTGGATTTGGGCATCACTAACCGCATTGATGACTTGCACCAGATCCCCTACCCCATGGGTATTGACGGAGTAGCCAAATTTGATTTCGGCTTCTACCTTGTCGCCTTCGGTTACCGCTACCTGGCGCATGTTGTCGCCAAAACGGACGAACTTGCCACCCTGCCAGTCGTTCCAGGCTGCCGCTACCCTACTCCATACGCCCAGGCGCTCCTGAACTTCGGGGTCTTGCCAATGGCCAACGACCACCTTTCGATTTAGGCGCATACGTGCACCGATGAACCCAAACTCGCGGTCGCCATGCGCCGATTGGTTGAGGTTCATAAAGTCCATATCGATGCTCGACCAGGGGATGTCCTGGTTGAATTGGGTGTGCAAATGGGCCAGGGGCTTGCGCAGAATTTTGAGCCCATTGATCCACATTTTGGCGGGTGAGAAGGTGTGCATCCAGCAAATCAGTCCGATACACTGCGGTGCAGAGTTGGCTTCAATGATGAGCTTGCTGATTTCTTCAGGCCCAACCACGATGGGTTTAAAAACGACCTTTACCGGGATATTTGCAGCAGCATCCAGTGCTTTGGCAATGGTTTCGGCGTTTTGAGCAACTTGTTTGAGTGTCTCAGGACCATAGAGGTGTTGGCTTCCTGTGACAAACCAGGCTTCGAGTTGTTTGAGTTGGATCATTTTAATTAATTATTGCCCATAATAGGCATTTTTACCATGCTTGCGTTCATAATGTTTTTGGATCAAGGCCTCCTTGAGCCGGGGTACGTCTGGGCGGATGGTCACACTCAGGTAGGCCATGCGGGCGACTTCTTCCAGCACTGCGCTGTTGTATACGGCTTTTTCCACCGTTTTGCCCCAGGTGAAGGGAGCATGATTGCCCACCAGAATCATTTCCACTTCTTCGTAGCTGTAGCCGCGTCGGGCAAAATCGTTCATGATTTGGAAACCCGTTTCGTATTCGTAGTTGCCCTGGATCATGGCGTCCTCCATGGGGGGGGCACAAGGAATGTCTACGGTAAGGTGGTCAGCGTGGGTGGTGCCCAGGATGGGTATGTCCAATTGGGTTTGGGCCCAGGCGGTGGCGTAGGTGGAATGGGTGTGTACAATGCCACCGATGTTTTCCCAATGCTTGTACAAAACTGCGTGGGTTTTGGTGTCAGAAGAGGCCCGTTTGGTCCCTTCAACCACCTGGGCTTCAAAGTCGAGGATGACAATGTCCTCCGCACGCAGACTCGCGTAAGGCACCCCACTGGGTTTGATGGCAAAGACCCCCGCCGAACGATCAGCTACACTGGCATTGCCAAAGGTGAAGAGCACCAGTCCCAATTGGGGCAGTTGCATATTGGCTTCGTAACAAGCTTCTTTGAGGCTTTGGTAAGCGCTTTTCATTGTTGGTTATTTTCATGCAGCTTGGCTGCTGGGTTTTTCACCACCTCAGAAACTTTAGGCACTTAAGACACACCTTAGCTATTGAGTACTTTGTTTCACATGCTTAGGTGTAACTTAGGTGTCTCAGGTTTCTTAGGTGGTGAAAAAATTACTTCTTTTCCACAAAATCCCCGAATCGGCCGTATTCAGCATACAGCTTTTCATACAATGCTGCATTGGCCGGAATGGGATGGTAAATTTTATCAAAACCATTGCCCATTACCTGCATGGCACTCGCCACATCGGGGTATACCCCTGCGGCTACGGCGGCATACATGGCTGCACCCAAAGCGGGAGCTTGTTCCGAGCGGGCGATTTTGATGGGGCGGTTCAGTACATCGGCCAGGGTTTGCATGACCAGATCCGACTTTTTGGCTACACCGCCCATGCCTACCACGGCTTTGATGGGAATGCCTTCGGCTTCGAAGCGGTCGACAATTTTTTTGGAGCCAAAACAAATCGCTTCGACCAGAGCCTTAAAGATCGCGGGAGCATCGGAGCCCATGTTCAGGCCCATGATGGCCCCTTTCAGGCTTTGATCCGCATCGGGGGTGCGGCGGCCATTGACCCAGTCCAGGGCGATGATCCCGGTTTGGGCGACGGGGATTTGAGCAGCAGCTGCGCTGAGTTGGGCGATAATTTTGTCTTCCATTTCATCCAACAAGGCCGTTTTGGTGTCTTCATCCAGCAGCTGGCTTTGGGGCAGCAGTTGTTGCAGGGGCCAGGTAATGACCTGTTTGAACCAGGCCAACAAGTCGCCAAAAGCCGACTGTCCGGCTTCCAGGCCCATCATTCCCGGTACGATGGAACCATCCACCTGACCGCAGATGCCGTGGACGAGTTTGTCTTGCACCTCGTCGAGTGGTGCTACCAGCATGTCACAGGTGGAAGTGCCCATCACTTTGATGAGGGTATAAGCTTCGGCTTCGCCACCTACGGCTCCGGCGTGGGCATCAAAAGTACCTACACTCACTACCACACCCTCGTGCAAGCCCAGGCGTTGTGCCCATTCAGCGGAGAGGTTGCCGGCAGCCTCATCAGCGGTGTAGGTATCTTGATAGAGTCGTTCGCGCAGGCCCGCGAGTTTGGGTTCGAGGCGGGTTAAAAAGTCCTCCGAAGGCAAACCATCCCAGGATTCGTGCCACATGGCTTTGTGCCCGGCAGCGCAGCGGCTGCGTTTGGTGCTCAGGGCATCATCGCCTCCGATAAGCAGGTGGGTGATCCAGTCGCAATGTTCCATCCAGGAATAGGCGGCCTGTTGTACGGCTTCGTCCTGGCGGATGGTATGGGTGATTTTGGCCCAAAACCATTCGGAAGAATAAATGCCCCCTTCGTACATGGTGTAGTCGATGCCACCCCAGGTACGGGCTTTGTGGTTGATTTCTTCGGCTTCAGCCAGGGCGGTATGGTCTTTCCAGAGGATGAACATGCCGTTGGGGTTTTCGGCAAATTCGGGCAGGAGCGCCAGTGGTGTGCCCGTTTTATCCACTGCTACGGGTGTGGAACCAGTGGTGTCTACGGTGATACCGACAACAAACTTAGGATCCAGACCCGGCAACTGCTTCAGGGTGCGGATGATGGCGTCTTCCAGGCTTTCTACATAATCGAGGGGATGCTGGCGGAATTGGTTTTGGGCAGGCTTACAGTACAAACCTTTTTTCCAGCGTGGGTAGTAGGTGACAGCACTGGCCAATTCGGCACCATTGGCGGTATCAACCAGCACTGCGCGGACCGAATCGGTGCCAAAATCAGCGCCGAGGACGTATCGATT
>JAAFHQ010000603.1 GCA_013298445.1 Chitinophagales bacterium
TCCAGAGTTAGATCAGGCCACGGCTACTCTGCTGGCGGCTCATCCCGCAGTGCAAGCCATCATCAGCAACCCACACACCTACTTGTCGCCGCCGCGAATGGAAACGGATATTGCCAGCTTACGTTCCAGTGTGGAATGGGGCATTGATAAAATTGGGGCTGCCGCAGTATGGGCAAAGGGGATCACCGGGCAAGGAGTAGTGATTGCCGGCCAAGACACGGGCTATGACTGGGAGCACCCTGCCCTCATCAAAAAATACCGGGGAAATGTAGAAGCCACTCCCAACCACAATTACAACTGGCACGATGGCATCAGCAAATACAACCCGCTCAACAACGATACCATCAATCCCTGTGGACTCAATTCCAAAATTCCTTGTGACGACGACAACCACGGCACCCACACGATGGGTACCATGGTAGGCGACGATGGAGTTGGCAACCAAATTGGGGTAGCTCCAGGCGCGCGCTGGATCGGTTGCCGCAACATGGATCGGGGTTGGGGCAGCCCGGCCTCTTACCTGGATTGCTTTCAGTGGTTTTTGGCCCCCACCGATTTGAAAAACCAAAACCCCAACCCAAAATTGGCCCCCCACGTGATCAACAATTCCTGGGGTTGTCCCGATATTGAAGGTTGTGGCCCCAACAACTGGAAGCTCATGGAAAAAGCCATCATCAATCTGCGGGCAGCCGGAGTAATGGTGGTGGTTTCTGCGGGCAATTCAGGTAGCCAGGGTTGTGGCTCGGTAAATGATGCACCCGCATTTTTTCCACAATCATTTTCCATTGGTGCCACTAATATCAGTGATGTAATTGCTCGCTTCAGTTCGCGAGGGCCAGCCAGATGGCAAGACACGCTGGTGCTCAAGCCCAATGTTTCGGCACCGGGCCAGGGGGTACGTTCTTCGGTGCCTGGAGGTGGTTTTGCTTCATTCAGTGGCACCAGTATGGCTGGCCCACACGTGGCGGGAGCAGTTGCCTTGATCATTTCCGCCAATCCTAAGTTGGCCGGACAGGTTGAAACGATTGAAACCTTACTGGAAAAAACAGCGGTATCTCTAACTGACACAATGAGCTGTTCTGGGTTGCGGAGCAATCTTAGTCCCAATCCAGTGTACGGTTACGGGCGCATCAATGTGTTGGCAGCAGTAGAAGCGGCTCAACGCATCAGCACCCCGGTGGATACCCCCAAACAGCAAAAAATAGCGATAAAAGTAAGCCCTAATCCAGTAGTAGATGGCACTGTGCTGATCGAACTCGGCACCTTACCCGATGTGGGTAAATTGGAGGTATTGGACCCCGCTGGGCGTTTGTTGCAACGGCATGTATTGTCACAAGCTAATTTTCAAAGCAAAACCCTTAACTTGGACGCTTTACCTAGGGGCACTTATTTCATTCGGATAGTGGCTGGGAGTGCTTATGGGTACCAGAAAATTGTGAAAATCTAGTTTAGGGGTTGAGAAGTTGAGAAGTTGAGGCTGCCGCGAGCGACTTAGACACATGTCTCGTCCAAGTTCCTGCGGTAGCCTCAACTCCTCAACTCCTCAACTCCTCAACTTTTTCAACCTCCTCAACTCATGTTCAAATCCCCCTTCCTCATTTTTTTAGGAACGGCTTTTTTGCTGCGCGTTTTTTCGTTTTTCCCATCCGTTATCAATCACGATGAATCAACTTACATTGTCATCGCGGATGCTTTATTGCGTGGGCAGACTTATTGGGTGGATGTGATTGACATCAAGCCGCTGGGGATTTTTTTGATTTATGCGGCTTTATTAAAAATTGGAGGGGGGTCGATTTTTTTATTGCGCTTGTTTACCGCAATTTGGGTAGCAGGCACTGGCTATTTTTTGTACCGCGCGGCCAAAGCCTGGCAAGCCGATGAAAACGCCGCCCGCGCCAGTGGAATGCTGTACATCTTCATGTGTTCCTTGTTTACTTTTTATGGGGTATCGCCGAATACGGAATTGTACTATACCCTGTTCAATGCCCTGGCACTTTGGCTGATTTTGGCCTTTCCTCAACGGATTTGGGGCGCTTTGGGTGCAGGATTGTGCCTGGGTGCAGGTTTTATGATTAAATACACAGTAGCGTTTGATGCCCTGGCCATGGGGCTGATGTTGATCTGGCTATTTTGGCAGGCTAAAGCTCCACTCATGCGTTTATTGCTTCAAGGCTTTTTGATGATCAGCGCTTTTTTGGTCGTCCCACTGCTGGTGTATTGGACGTACCGCAGTTGGGGGCTGGAGGAAGTGTTTTTACACTATACTTTTGGGGTAGGTGGTGCCTATCCGGCTGAGCTCAGTGTGGGGAATCGGGCTTTGTTTTTACTGGATTTTTTGCTGCGTTTTTTACCGATCACCCTGGCTTTTGTCTGGGGGCTGTATTGGCGTGCCAAGCCTTGGGTTTTGGCTTGTATTTGGGCGGTATGTGTTTTAGTGGCCATCAATGTGCAGGGCAAACCTTTTGGCCATTATTTTATCCAGATGATGTTGCCGGGGGCCTGGTTGGCGGGCACTTTTTATGCGCGTGATTTGCCCAAGCCGCGTTGGATTGCACCCTTGTTTCAGCTGCGCAATGGGGCGATTGTGCTGAGTTTGTTGTTTTTGGTCAATTTATTTTTGCAAAAAAAGGACTACCTCGACAAGCCTGATCACGCCCGGGAAACCGCGAATTACCTGCGGCCACTTTTGTTGCCAGATGATCGGATTTACATGGGCAATTATCACCAGATTGTTTATCACTTGTTGAGTCAGGAAAGCCCTACGCCGTATGTGCATCGCTCCTTGATTTGGGAAAAACGGCACCGGGCGGTTTTGCAGATTCACTTGAGTAAGGAGTTGGCGCGAATTCAAAAGATCAATCCCCGCTTTGTGGTATTCCAGCCTGAATTGCCGGATGAACCTGCGGCGAAGGCGTTTTTGTACCGTTATCGGGAGATTAAGAAGATACGGGATAAGGCGGTGGTGTATGAGCGGAGGCCTTGGTAGGTTTTTCTTTTTCACCACCTAAGAAAATATAGGCACTTAAGGGGCACCTAAGCGGATCACGCACGTTGACTTCAAGGTTCTATTTCTTGACCTTAGAGGCTGTCTTTTCCACTTTAAAACTCAAACCTTTTATTCCTTCCACTTTTTCCGTCCGCATGTATTGCTCGATGCTGAACTGGTAGGTGCCAGTTTGTTCAAAAATGGCGTTTTGTTGAATGGGAATTTCGAGTCTGCAAGTCTTGCCACTGCATTTTCCGTACCAAGTGCCCCCGCCGTTAGCTAGGTTAAGCGAAACGACTTGCTCGCGTTTTTCCTGATTGGGAAAAACGGTCTTGATTTTGACGTACAAGTTTTGGAAGGCGTATTCCGGACTGTGTTTGACCCCGATGATCAGGTTGTAGAGGAAGGTGGTGTCTTTGATTTCTACCTCGTGCTGTTGAATGGCCTGATAAGTCCAGGTATCGTTTTCGAAGGTCGTTTGGTCATTGTAGACGTAGTTGGGGCCGCAAGCGCTAAGCAGGAAGGCGAGGGCGAGGCAGAGGGCAAAAACATATTTCATAACGGTGTATTAATTCAAATGACGAATAATTCGAATGACGAATGACGAAACGGCACTTCGACTTCGCTCTGTGACCTTTTTCGTCATTCGTCATTCGAATTATTCGTCATTTGCAGCAACGTTCACAAGTCGCGCTTATTTGAAAAAGTCGCGCATTTTTTCAAAAAAGCTGCGGTCAGACTTACCAGGTTGTGGTTGGAAGTTGGGCAATTCCCGCATCCGTTCCAACAAGCGGCGTTCTTCGTCGTTCAGTTTTTTGGGTGTCCAGACATTGACGTAAATCAATTGGTCACCGCGCTCGCCCCGATAACCTTGTACCGAAGGCAGGCCTTTATCTTTCAAGCGGAAAATTTTGCCCGCGGGAGTACCTGCTGGAATTTTGATTTTAACCTTACCATCCAGGGTTGGTACTTCTTCGGAGGTGCCTAGGCCCGCATCAGCAAAATTGATGAACAGCTCGTAAATCACATTTTGCCCATCCCGCTGCAAGTGTTCATGTGGCTTTTCCTCGATGGTAATCAGCAAGTCGCCTGCGGGGCCACCGTTGGGACCGGTATTGCCTTTGCCGCGCATTTGCAGCTGCATCCCTTCCTCAACGCCTGCCGGGATATCGATATCGAGCGTTTCTTCACCATCAACAGTCCCTGCTCCGCGGCATTTGGCACAATGGCTGGTTACCACCTGGCCACGACCGCCACAAGTTGGGCAAGGCGTAGTAGTCGCCATTTGCCCCAGGAAGGTATTGCGCACCTGGCGGACATAACCTGCACCATTACAGGTGTTACAGGATTTGACCGAAGAGGAGTCTTTGGCCCCTGATCCACGGCATTCATCACAGGTAGTTTGTTTGCGGACCTTGATTTTTTTGGTAACCCCATTG
>JAAFHQ010000602.1 GCA_013298445.1 Chitinophagales bacterium
GCCTTGCTTCAAATCGCCATAGACCTGGTCGTAAGTGCGGTTTTCTTTGATGATGTACAATACGTGTTTGAATACTGAAGGTTCACCGATCCGTTCTGGTACGGGGCGTGGAGCTACATTGGGGCGGGGAGCCTGACGGGTTGCTTCTACCCGAAAACTCATATTCATTTCGCGAACCTGTTTGGTATATTTTCTCAACTGTGAAGCCCTGGGCACCGGAATGATCGAAAGGGAAGCCAACTGCTCATGGGCATTAAAAGCACCAGTAAAAGTGGTATCCGTTTTGGCGAAACGTCTTTTTTGTTCTGGAGTATTGTTGCGTACCCGGGCACCACGTGCTTCCAGGTTGCACACATATAAGGTGTTTTGGCTGCACAACAAACCGGAAGGATAAGCTTCGGTAGGAATGTACCCGATTACTTTCGGCTTTTCACCCAGCCGCACTACTGCCAGCGCGTGATCCAATCCATTGGACACATACAAGGTCTTCCCCAGGCTATCCAGCGCCAGGCCATTGGGGCTGCTGCCGAGCAGAGCACCTCCGATTTGGAATAAGCCTACCGGGATTCTTTGCTTTTCTACATCGGTGCTCACATCAATCACTGATACATCGTCACTGTTGCCGTTGGCCACATAAATGGTCTTTTGGTCGGGGCTGAGGGCCATTGCATTGGGGTGGAGTCCTACTTCGATTGCTTTGAGTTCTTGGCCGGTCTGGGGATCAAAAATACTTACACTGCCCTTCAAGGTGGCTCCGGTGCGGGGGTCAACATAGGCTTCACCGTAGGGCACTCCAGCTGTTTCCAATTTGGGGTCGGTAGGCATTGGTCCGGCCCAGTTGCTGACGTATACTTTGTTTTGAGCCAATTTTACGCCAAAAGGAGCGACTCCGGTATTGGCTGTCCAGACGATCTGGCGCGTTGCAAAATTGATTTTGAGCAATTGGTTGTTGCCATTTAAAACGAGGTACAAAAAAGGCTGACCATTTTCAAAAGAGACTTCCACTTCGTTGGGTAGTGCACCAGGTGCTGGTGCCTTAGGAGGAATGGGCAAAAGTTCGACCTGGGTGATTTTACTACCATCCCAGGAGGCAATCATCAGCCCGCCTTTTTCATTTTCCTGTCCGGCTGCACTCCAAAGGATGTAAGTTTGGTTTTGAAAAACCAGGGTTTTGATCCCGGAATAGGTGTTTTTAAGGCTCGAAAAACGGGAGTCTTTGTTGATTTCCCAGCGGGTGACGATGCTTTGGGAGCGGCGATCCAGAATGGCGATCCCAAAGCGGTCTTCGATGACGAGGTGTGTATTTCCGGGCAGTATGGCTACATCCAGGGTATGGTTTTCCAGGCGTGGTTCGCCATAGGTCAGCACTTTCCCGGCTGAGGCAACCATTCGATTGTAAGGCATCATCACGGGCGCACTTTCATCGAGTTTGCGCTCATCGGACTCGTGGTGGTAAGGGTTGTTGGTTTGGGCAAAAACGAGGACGGATGTTGCGCAAAAAAAGAAGGCCAGAAGAATAGAAAGTAATCTCATGATGGGTAATGCTTAAATGGTACTGCAATGATACTTTTTTCTGGCAAAAACAAAACCCGAGAGGACACTTTCCAACCAAACGTTTACCATAATTTAATGCAAAAATTACATTGTAAGGGTTACTGCTATTTTACCGTTAATTCTCTTTGCTGCCCCTCAAGACCCGCTTTGATTCCAATAAGTTTGTGGTGATTTTTAATTCTTCTAACCAATCAAATGACATGAAGTACCATTGTACACTCACCCCTAAATTTAGGGCGGTACTGAGTTTTTTGCTGATGAGCATCATGCTGATCGGTGCCCTACAAGCCGAAGGGACTGAAAAAAACTCATTCACCCATTTTTACCAGAAAACCGAAATCACCATCACTGGACAAGTTATTGACGCTACAACGCAAGAACCACTCATTGGTAGTACGGTATTGGTCAAAGGGACCAGCCAGGGTACTACTACTGATCTGGAAGGAAAATATTCCCTTAGTGTACCGGATGAAAAAGCCATTTTGGTTTTTGAATTTGTAGGCTACGAAAGGCAGGAAATATTGGTAGGCAACCAAACCCGCATCGACGTATCTCTAAAGTCCAGCGCCCTGGAACTTTCGCAGGTACTTGTAGTCGGTTATGGCAGCACGACCAAAAAAGACATGACGGGCTCGGCAAAATCGATCAAAAGTGACGATTTTAACCGGGGTATCATCAACTCACCGGAGCAATTGCTGCAAGGCAAAGTTTCTGGTGTGAACGTAACTTCGGCTACGGGCGAACCAGGTGGCGCCCAAGGCATCACCATCCGTGGCCCCGGTGGCGTACGGACCGGAAGTACACCTTTATTTGTATTGGATGGTTTGGCGCTGGACAACTCCAGCACCGGTGGGGCAACCAACCCCCTGACCTTCCTGAACCCACAGGATATTGCCTCTATCGACGTATTGAAAGACGCTTCTGCTACTGCCATTTACGGGTCACGTGGTGCCAACGGGGTAGTATTGATCACGACTAAAAAAGGCAAAGCGGGTTTTTCCAGCATGACCTATTCCGGTAGCCTGGGCATTTCCAATTTGGCCAACCCGATCGACATTTTTACCGCCGACGAATACCGCCAGGAAGTGCCTAAAGTAGGTGGTGTGTTGGAAGATCTGGGTGCCAACACCGATTGGCAAAAAGAAATCACCAGAACGGCCATGACCCGCAACCACAACGTATCCCTGAGCGGTGGCGCGGGCAAATTGTCGTACTATGGTTCTTTCGGTTTGCAACAACAGGAAGGTATCCTCAAAAACAACGACCTCAATTTGTACACGGGGCGTTTGAACATCAGCCAGAAATTTTTGGATGATCGCCTGAATGTGGATGTGAACCTGAACGCAACCAGCACTTTGAACAACCGTCCTCCGATTGGCAGCATGTTGGGCAACGCGATTTCGACCAACCCAACTTACCCCGTTTACGGTACCGACGGGAAACCTTTTCAGTACCAAAGTGGAACCAACCCCTTGGTGACTTTGGGTCTGGAAAAAGACGTCACCACCATCAACCGCATCATTGGAAGCATTTCTCCTTCCTTGACCATCGTGAAGGGTTTGGTGTACAAACTGAACTTTGGCATTGACAACGCGACTTCAACCCGCGACTTGCAATCTCTGGCCAACAACGTGCCCAAACAGGACGGTCGTTTGGAGTCGATCTACACGATCAACCGCAACAAGTTGATCGAGAACTACCTGACTTACACTTTCAACAACGACGTACATGGAGTGACCCTTTTGGCTGGGCATTCTTACCAAAAGATCTTCATCCAGGGCCGTTCTTCCAGCATCAACAAGTTTCCGATCTCTTCCATTGAGCCGATTTACAACCCAGGCTTGGGTCAGGAATTAACACTGGCTACTAACAGACCAGGTGGTTTTGCGGTAATCAATGAATTGCAGTCATTTTACTCTCGTTTGAACTACCAGTTCCAGGACAAATACCTGTTGACAGCTACGGTACGCGCCGATGGTTCTTCCAAGTTTGGGGAAAACAACAAGTACGGGATCTTCCCTTCGGTTTCGGCTGGATGGAGAATTGCAGAAGAAAGCTTCATGAAAGGTGGCATTTTCAGCGAGCTGAAATTGCGCGCAGGTTGGGGACAAACGGGCAACCAGGAAATTCCTTCCAAAATTACCCAGCCTTTGTTTACCTCAACGGTTTCTGGTACAACCAGCTACCCACTCAGTGAAACGGGTGCTTTCCCAGCGGGGACTACCTTTACCCGTTTGGCCAACCCAGACATTCAGTGGGAAGTTTCTACCCAGATTGACCTTGGTTTGGACTTCGCTTTGTTCAAAGGTGCCGTTTCCGGTAGCATTGACTACTTCAACAAGGTTTCCAATAACATCCTTTTGGAAGTTATTCCTGCTGACCCGGTTCAACCCGCGTCATCCATCTGGACTAACGTGGAAGACATGACCATCACCAACAACGGTTTGGAACTGGAATTGAACCTGCGTCACCGTTTGGCCAATGGCTTCAAGTTTGAAGTAGGTGGCAACATTACCTTCATCGACAACATCGTTGAAAACTCTCCTTATACGGTGATTCCTTCGGGTTCAGCTTCTGGCTCTGGGTTGACCTCTGCTACCATCAACGGCTACGTGAATGGCCAACCAATCGGTACTTTTTTCCTGAGAGAGTTTACTGGTTTTGACGACAAGGGCCTGAGTACTTACCGCGACACCGACGGCGACGGCGTAGTCAGTGACAAAGACCGGATTTCAGCAGGTAGTGCATTGCCAACCAAAATGTACAACTTCAATACCGTGCTTTCTTTCAAAGGTTTTGACCTGCGTGCCAACTTCAACGGGGTGTCTGGGAACAAGCTGTATGACAACACCGCCAACACCAACTTCTACA
>JAAFHQ010000604.1 GCA_013298445.1 Chitinophagales bacterium
CACTGGTCATCAGCATCGGTTCGTGGTGATCAGTGCCCCGGTTGGATTTTGGGGAAAAGGCGGTAGCCAACACCTGCATGTTTTCAGCAGGGCCACGTAAGCGATCGTACATCTCATCTTTGCTGTGCAGCCAATTCAGTGGCATTCCTTTGGTGATCGGGTGCTTGCTATCCCGCACGGTGATCAGGAATTCGGCCTGGGCACCATGGGAGCCGGCCCGCCCGGGAGCCATGTCCCGCACCAACTGACCTTTGTCGTCATAATACACATAAGGCCCGTCCTTTTCTGTGCGGTCACCCCAGCCCCCGAGGCCAATCATTTGGTTGTAAGCGGGCCAGTTTGGGAAGGAATTGTCCGCTGCGTGAATGACCACCAGACCGCCACCTTTTTTCATAAAGGCATCAAAATTCGCCTGGGTGGCATCGGGCCAGGGAGCCGCATTCCAACCAAAATTGCAAATCACGAGGTCGTATTTGGAAAAATCGATGAGGTAGCTGGAATCTGGCCGTGATTTAGTCAACTCTAGCGTTTTGCGCAAACCAGGTATGGGATATTGCTGGATGTATTCCCCGCCGTTCCAGGTGTAGTAGCTGCGCTGCACATCAACCGAAAACTTCCCGGTTTCTTCCAGGTATTTTTTCATCATGAAACTGATCTTGGCCCATTGGTTGTGGTTGTTTTGGCCATCGACGATCAGGGTCTTAATGGTTTTTTGGGCAAAAATAGTGCTACTTAATAAAAGCAGACACAAGCTCAGCAGGACTTGCTTTTTGTACATTGGATCTAATGTTTTTGTTGTTTGTGTAAAAATAAAAAAAAACTACAATCTCTGGTGAAACCCTAAGGTGTACTAAGGTGCCTTAGGTGGTGAAGAAAAATGTGCTCTTCGCGCTTGCGCGCAAGAGCTTTTATTTGAACCACCTAAGACACCTAAGGGCACCTTAGAAATTCACCTAAGAATTTATCACTTAGCCGCAGCTCGAACTTCGGTGGTTGCTCCGCCATCCAGCGTCAAACTCACCTGTTTGTTTTGCTGCCAGGCACCACGGGTGAAATCGGGTACGTCGATCGATTTTCCTCGTTTCGCTACTGATTGTTCACTCAATGGGGCTACTGCACTCCAGCTGGCCGCATCGTACACATCTTGATCCAGTGGAAGCCCATTGCGCAAACAATCGATCAAACGCCAATCCATGATGAAATCCATACCCCCGTGGCCGCCCACTTTTTTGGCAATTTCACCAATGTGTTTGACCAGTGGTGTACTGAATTTTGCTTCCAAATCCTGCATTTCCCGTTCGTTCAACCACTCTTCACCGATGGCAATTTTGGCCGGATTGGGCCATTTCTGGGCCACCCCTTTGGTGCCACTCAGCACGTGGATGCGCGAATAAGGCCGGGTAGAGGTTACGTCGTGTTGGAGCATCACCGTTTTGCCTTTTTGGGTGCGGATGATGGTGGTGTTCATATTCCCCCGGAAACTTTTGCCGACATATTCCTGATAAAAGGCATCAGTTCCGGCTTTTTCCTGGGCCATTTTACCCATTTGAAAATCGTTGCTGGATATGGCCACCAGGTGGTCAAAACGGTCACCCCGGTTGATGTCCAGACACTGCGCGATTGGTCCCAAGCCGTGCGTAGGGTAGAGGTTGCCATTGCGCAGGTTTTCTTTGAGGCGCCACATGTCGGAGTAGGAGGACTTGTTGAAGTTCATCTCCAGGAGGTTGTGGATGTAGGCACCTTCGGCGTGTACAAGTTCGCCAAACATGCCATTGCGGACCATGTTCAAGGTGAGTTGCTCAAAGAAGTCGTAACAACAGTTCTCCAACATCATACAATGGCGCTTGGTCTTTTCGGAGGTTTCCACCAGCTGCCAACATTCGTCGATGGTTTTGGCTGCGGGCACTTCTGTGGCGGTGTGTTTGCCTTGTTGCATGGCGTAAACGGCCATAGGGGTGTGCAGGCTCCAGGGGGTGGCGATGTACACCAGATCGATGTCAGCGCTTTCACACATGGCTTTCCAGCCGTCGTTGCCACTGTATTCGCGGGCTTTGGGGCGCCCAGCCTTTTCTACGATGGCTTGGGCTTTGCTGGCGCGTTTGGGATCTTTGTCGCACAAGGCCACAATTTCCACCCCTTCAATGCGGCTCATGCGGCCAACTGCACCGGGGCCACGGTTGCCTAGTCCGATGAAGCCGATGCGTACTTTATCCAATTTGGGGGCGGCGAAGCCACACATGTTGAACTGCTGTTTGCCAGCATCAAATATTGGGGCATCGGCCTGATCGGCATTGGAAACTGGCTTGGCTTGTACCAATTGTGGCAATCCTAAGGAAGCGAACCCTGCGCCCCAGGTGATGTTTTTGAGAAAATTTCTGCGATTGTGCATGTGGTTAAGGTTTTAGAGCTTGTCTAATTTTTTTTGTTTTGCTGCAAATGGCCCGATTTTGGCTTAAAACAAAAATATTTAGACAAGCTCTTAAAGTGGAAGATGATTGATCCTCTGCGTTTTGGAGATCAACTAAAATTTAACCTTCAATTCTTTAAATTGGGCTCCGGCGTGCAAAAAATGCGCGGTAATCCAAAAAACCGTCCAGCTTTCGGAATAGCCCCCGCGCAGTTTCATTACATCACTCATCTCACCTTGCTGGGCAAAGTTGGTCTCCTGGATTTGTTCTCCTTGAGCACCTCTTGGATCGATGAGTTGTCCACAACTAAGGTACATGGTCTTGGCCAGTTTTTGGTAAGATTGGTTGTTCAAATAAAGGCCCATTTTGTAAACGGAAGGGGCGATCAGGACTCCGTAAACGTCAAGGTGTTGATTCTGAGCCGAAACCCCTGTCCAGCCTCTGCTTTTGAAGCCATGATCGGCTAAGCGACCAGCCGGGAGCGGAATGTCCCACACGACCGTATAACTCAAAGTAGCCGCGCAGGCGTGTTTGGCCCATTGGAGGAATTGAGAATTTTTGGTGTATTCATAAGCGGTTAAAAAACCCTGAAAGGCACCCCATGCACCTTCTTTGTCCTCACAAGTTGCATCCAGGGTGCCACCCCAATATGGTTCTTGCATCGTTAGATGCCTTGTAGCGTAATAATTGACAGCCTTAAGTGCCGCTTTTTTATAGGCTTCGTTGCCAAAAAGGCGCGAACTGTGTAACAAAGGGGCGATAAAAAAAGCTTCAGCAGTATTGACTGGCTGCCAGGTATCTGACAAGATCCGCTTGCTAAATACATCGGCCGCTTTTTTCAAAAACAATTCCCATTTGGCAGGATTGACCTTTTTGTTAATTCGGGCTTGTTGGATGGCCAATGCGATCGAATTCATGGCCTGCCCCTGTGATACTGGGTCTTTTTCCGACCATGTTTTGGTTTTTAGGTCATAAATTACACAAAAACCATCCTGATCAATGGGTGATGTACAGATGTGATCCAGCGAAGTTTGCACCTTTTGCCACAGTGCCGGATCGCCTAATTCATTGCTCAAGACCTGCAAAGCGTAAGCAGGGGCCTCGCATTGCCCGGCCCAACCCAGCACAATCCGGGGCTTGGCAAAGTCAGGAAACATATTGTAGCCAGCATATTCAGGTGCTTCTACCCAACGGGATTGCGCAAAGCGGTATTTGAGTTTGATGATTTCGTCGAAACTTGGAAAATCGGCGGTATTAAAGGGTTTGAACAAGTCGATTGAACTTTGAATGGGCTGTTGAAACCCCGAGCCGATGGCAGAAACTGGATAAACTTCCAGGTAAAAGGTTTTTTCGATGACTGTTCCCGGCTTCACCTGAATGTAGGTATCGCCATAGGGTAGGGGGCCAGATTGCAGGGCTTTGGCTTGATTTTTTTGGCCATTGTAAGTGATTGGTCCGGAAAGCAATTCCAGTTCCGTAATGGTGGTTTCCGTTTTTAGCCCCAAGGACCACCATTGATCAAAACGATTTCCGCGATAAACCGGACTGGGCAAGCTATGCAAGGCGGCCCCCCAATGTTTACCTTGTTCGGACCATTCTACGCTACTAAAAGGCATGGGATACCGGTGTTCTTCAAACAAGGCTTCTTCGCCGGGTTTTCCATCGTACCAGGGTACATTGTTCGCGCCGTTTTTTTTGCCAGAGGGGTTGCCATAGTAGAGGATGCCGGGTAAAAAAGGTTTGGTATCCGGACTGGGGACTTGCCAACGAATGGCCAGTGTCACTTTATCCAAGGTCTGTTTACCTTTCCACTCAAAACGTCGAATACATTTGATGCGAGCGCCTTCAACACGGTAGGCATCCTGGAGCAAGTATTCACCTTCAGGGATTTGTAATTTACCCTTCAGTATTTTCCACTCCCCGATGGTTTCCAAGCTGCTCGGCTGAATGTGGTGCCATTGGCCTGGCCAATCATTTTCCCAGGCCGTAGCAATTGACCACAA
>JAAFHQ010000605.1 GCA_013298445.1 Chitinophagales bacterium
ATCAGCGGCGGCGTTCGGATCGAGGATGTCGTGCAGGAGGGTGGCTTTACTTTTGCGGGATATTTCGGTCAGTACCGGGCCAACTTCCACGCCCGTGTTGCCGTAGCGGTGGCAAGTGGCGCAATTGGTTTCAAATACTACTTTCCCCTTTGCCGCATTGCCTTTGAGCGTCAGGGCGGGCTTCATTTTATCGATGGCCGCTTGACGGGTTACTACGGCGGCATCGCTGAAGAGTTTTTCGGCGCGGCGTTTGGTGTTTTCGTTGTCGGTCCACCAGAGCAGGGTGCGGCGGCGTTCGAGGTCGAAGTTCATTTCGCCGATGTTGATCTGGCCTTTTTCCAGGCCGGTGAGCAGGGCGTCGTGGTGAATTTCGCGATCCAGCAGCAGGTCGCCGGCATACTTGCGGATGTGTGGGCCCAGTTCTGCCCAGATTTGGACCAGGCGATTGCCGATTTCTGGCTCGGCGTAGTTGGCCAATTGCCGCAGTGCCTCTTCCTGTAATTGAATGGGCTGGCTGTTGGGCAGGCAGGCGAAGAGGACTTTGGATTTTTGGGAGTAGGGCAGCAAGGTCAGCAGGGCGAGTTGCTGTACGCGGGTGGAATCGGGAAGGCTGCTGTCGTTCACTTTTTGTAAAGCACTACCACTTAGGCTTAAAAACTCGGCGGAGGGCGGCAAGTTCAATCTTTGCCGCAAGGCGGCTGAAGCGGAAATCAGGCCAAGGTCTCGGGATTGTTCCAGGGCTTTGAGGGCGGGTTCGAGGGCGGCCGTTCCGGTAAGAGCTGGAACCTCTTGACTGAGTTGTTGCAGGATGGAATGCCGAATTGCGCTGCTTACTTTTGGCGCAGCCAGCTGTTGCAAAACACCCTGTAAACCCTGGGTTGACTGCGCGGCACTTTGTGCCAACACTGCCAATAAATCGCTGTTGCTTGGCTGAGTGGATTGCAGAAGGCTGGCAAACAAGTCAGCCGCCGATCCTTGTGCAGCCAGAGCAATGGCACAAGTGTTCCAGGTATCCATACTTTTTTGCGCAGCGGCATTCAGCCCGTCAAGGATGGCTGCGCGTTGCTTTTGGTAGGCTGTGCTGGTTTCATCCAGGGTGCTCAGGCTCAGGGCAGCTTGCATGCGCACCCGTTGATTCTGATCGTTCAGGAGTTGGATGCAGGATTGGAGCAGCGTTGGATCATTGCCCAATTTGCTCTCGGCCAATTGTAGTGCAGTTTCGCGGATGGGCGCTTCCTGATCCGCCAATGCCGTGGCCAGTTCCTTGTCGCTCAATACACCTTGAGCGGCCAGGATGTGCAACGCATGTACCTTGGCCAAAGGATTTTTATCCTTGAGCAAGCCTTTTAAACCATGCAAGCTGGCTTGCCCCAATTTTTGCTCCATCAACAAACGATGTGCCGTTTTGCGCACCCACTGATTGGCGTTTGTTAGGGCCTGAACCAGTCCGGTTTCCGTTTTAAATTGGGTTACATCAAATGCCCTAGCCGTACCTTTTCTGATCCGATAAATCCGGCCCTGATCTTTACCTGCCTCCAGGTCGAGGGTTTTTTCGATGTCATCGGGAATCCATTCGGGGTGTTCGATCACTTTGCGGTACATGTCTACGAGGTACATGCTGCCATCGGGGCCCACGTTCATGTTGACTGGGCGGAAGGCGCGGTCGTTACTGGCCAAAAAGTCGCGTTTTTCGAGCTGGCGCTGGGCTGTGAAGGAGGCACCATTGGCTTGAATTTTATCCACATGAACCAAGTTGAGTACCACATCGGCCACCCAAACTGTGTGCTCGTATTCCTCTCCAAAAGCACCACCGCCATAGTAGGTGATGCCACAGGAGCCCGAAAAATACCCCGATTGCTCTGGGTGATTTACCCGCGATTCCTGCTCTCCGATGGGGTAGATGCGGGCCAGGCCATTTTCTTCGTGGTTGGAGGCATTTTCAAGCGTACTTTTTTCCAAATGATCCTTGCCTTTGAAATAGCGGGCCGGAAAAACCAAGGTGGAAACATGGGTAAGGTTGTGGGTTTCGTACATACGCCCATATTCGTCCATGCCCAAGCCAAAGCCACCGGAGGATTCACCCAGGCGTTCCAGTTTGTGGCTTTCCAGGTTGAAGCGGAAATCCTGGCCGCGCAAATCCATGACGCTGCTGGTATCGCCCCACCAGTAGGGCTTGCCGTCGTTGCCACCATTGGCTGCGTAGATCCAGTTGTCGAGGCCGTAAGTCAGGCCATTGTAGTTGTGCTGTAAATTGCCAGTGGAGAAGCCGCCCATGAGGGTGTCCACTTTGTCAGCCACATTGTTTTGGTCATCATCGTGCAAAAAGAGGAGATAGGGAGGGGCGGCTACTAGTACTCCTTTTTTGTAGGGCAAAAAGGAGTTGGCCAATTGTAAACCTTCGGCGAAAACGCTGGAGTCGTCGTAAGTGCCGTCTTTATTTTTGTCCTGAAGTACGAGCAGGCGGCTTTGGCGGTCTTCGAAGGGATAGCCGGGCATTTCGAGCACCATGGCTTCACCACGTTCGTTGAATTCCAGGTCGACGGGGTCTTTGATCAAGGGCTCGGCGGCAACTCGTTCGAGTTTGAAGCCGGGTTCAATTTGGAAACCGTCGGGGCTTGCCGAATGCTGACAGGCAAAAGTACCTAAAACAAGCATCAGCAATAAAACGGGCGTGTTTTTTAACACAAAAGTTGTAGTTGCAGCTTGCAGAGTCTGATTGCGCATAAGGAGGTCTGGGCTGATGGTGGATAATGGATATTGCTGCAATGAAGATAATAAAAATGTTAGACAAGCTCTTAAATCTGTACTTATTCCTTAATGATGCTTTCCAGAATCTTTTTTGCCGTTTTATTCAGCAGATTTGGTGTGTCTGGGCCGCTTTGATTGGTGATAATGGAGATGCCCAATTTGTACTTCGGATAAATGAACAACCAATTTTGGGTGCCACTCGTCCCTCCGTGATGGTTGTAAGAGGTGCCATATTTGTCATTCCATACCCTCCAAAAATAGGCGATTTTTAGGAGGTTGCCCTCTTCATAGAGCACTTTATGGGATTCAGCGACAATCGGATCTTCGCTGTTTAATTGTAAGTCCATATAGTGCAACATATCGGTCATGCTCATTTTTAAGCCACCTGCACTTGCCCATAATGTATTGAGTTGGTTAGGTGAGGGGCTTGTATTGCTCATCCAATATCCACGCACTAGTTTTTGTTTTTGGATCTCGTTTAACTCAATTGCCGTGTTGCGCATCGCGTATTTTTTCAAAAAACTTTCTTGCAATAATTCATCGATGGGTTTTTCATAAACCGTTTCTAAAACATACCCGACCAATTCAGCTCCAACATTGGAATAAGTATACTTTGTTCCTGGCTCAACAGCTAGAGAAAGGTTTTTCAAATCGCTTAAAAATTGCTCTTTGCTATAAGATTTCTCTAATGCATAATAATCGTTAGGCACACTTTCATTGAGCTTTTCAAACACGCCATTCATTTCTTTCGGCAAAAATCCAGGTAAACCACTCGTATGGGTAAGCAAGTGTTTGATGGTGATGGGCTTTTGATTGAATTCCAGGTTTGGATAGGATCCTTTTAAATACACTCTGACATCTTCTTCCAGTTTGATTTTTTTCTCCAGGACAGCCTTAGCCACCAAATAGCCAGTTGCTGTTTTGGTCACCGAGGCAATTTCATAAATGGTCTCGTCATTAGGCAGATTGCCCTTGCCCTTTTCAATTTCGCCAAAGTGCTGAGCGTAAATTTCTCCAGCTTTAAACACACCTATGGAAACCGAAGTGATGTCTTTATTTTTTAAAAAAGCTTTTCCATGTTTCTCAATTGCCTCTGAAATTGGGCCACTGTTGATTTTTTCTTGGGTATAGGCGTTGGGGGATAAAAGAATTAAACCTGGAATGATTAAATAGAGAATAGGCCTCATCTGCTGAAATTTTGGATGAGGTCTCAATTTGCTAAAATTTTGTCGCTAATTCAATGCTTTTTTTGAATGAAAACAATCAGGCTAAACAAATCTAGGAAGATTCGTTTAGCCTGATGAATAAACAAATGCCCTTAACTGTTATTCCTGGTGTTGAGGGCCAAAGTCGACAACAAATTCACTTCCGGTAGCGCATTATTCAGCACCACCAAATCACCCACATCCCCCAAAATTTCATCCACAATGCCAAAATCCTTGGCCTCCTGGGCATTCAAGTATTTGTCGCGGAGGAAAAATTCTTCCACTTCTTGGCCGCTGCGCCCACAGTGTTTGCCCAGGAGGTGAAAAATCTGGGCCTGGATGCGATCCTGCTCCCGGGTGGCAATGCGCACATCTTCGGTATACCCACGGGAGCCGCCGCTGGTAGGGTGATTGTGGATGGTGGCATGCGCCAGCGCGTAACGTTTGCCTGGGG
>JAAFHQ010000606.1 GCA_013298445.1 Chitinophagales bacterium
TTTTTTGAGCAAAGCCGCCGGGTCCTGGCCGGGGTGGAATACCCAAAGGATGTCCATTTCAAAAGAGACGTAATCAGGGTTGGTATTTTGCACGATGTAATCGAAGTAAGTGCCGTTTTGATAAGGTAAAAACTCAAAGCCGTGGTTGTGGTAACAAAAAGTGAGGCCATTTTCTTTGAGCTTTTGCCCAAAATTGTTGAAGTCGGCTACGGTCTTTTGTGCCAAAGTCAAATCCATTGGGCCAGTGTGAGGAATCCAGGCTACGCGTACAAATTCGGCACCCAGGGTTTTGGCATCCTGAATCACGGCATCCATCTTATTTTGCAAGGCATCATAACTCACGCCATAACTGGTGCAAATCATGCCTCTTTCATTCAGCATGGCACGCAGGTCGGTAGAGGTTTTGCCAAATAAATTGGAAAATTCTATGTTGGTAATGCCGAGGGCTTTGATGTTGTCAAGAGTTTGGGGCATGTTTTTGGCAAACTCATTGCGGAAGGTGTAGGAGACGATGCCAGGGGTAGTTTTGAGCAATTTGCCAAAACGGGGTTGTGCATACAATTGCGTGACCAGCAACAGCATGGCTCCAATAAATATGGATTTTAGACTTGTTTGCATTTTGTTTGTTTGATTGTTGGTGTGGGGAATGAAGTACTGTTCTGTCAAATAGACGAACCAGATTACCCTTACCCTTATTTGGACAATAAAGGATCCTTTTGAATGACAATTGAACCTACTTCCATGTTGTTTTTATTCTTGAGCTGAACCGTATAAAAACCTTCTCCTGCACGGCGCATCCCATATTGTTCGGGGATTGGATAAAGCGAAGTCCTGGAAACTTGCTCCATGATTTGACGTTTTTGCAGCGGAGTAGTCGCTTTCAAAAATCGCTGATAGAGGTTATTTGTGGCAGTAGAATGGTCATGTGTCATGATTTCTTTGAACAATGCCTGTATCTGCATGTTTTCCTCCGCCGTAAAAGCCCGTGCATCAAATTCCCGATTCCAATAGTATCGATTAATGCCTTGCTGAACTTTGACCTGACGGCTAAAGCTGAGGTTTTCTGCAGGACTTGTAATGGTCATAAGCACACTGTCGATACTGGGGTCGGCTATATAAAAGGAGATAGGTGCAGTAGGCTCAAAATCTGCCCGGGGTAAACTGGATGTATTTACGATGTATTTTGGATTGCCGCCGGCCCACCAGAAATGCCCTCTTTGCCCCCCTCTGCTCACGTTTTCCCACAGCGTTGCCTCTTTTTGGTTAAACAGGTGGACTCGTTTGGATTTTATAGATGGAGACAGTTCTTGTAGTGGCGAAATGTCATCCATCACCCAAATG
The DNA here is from genome assembly GCA_013298445.1 of Chitinophagales bacterium. Taxonomy (GTDB): domain Bacteria; phylum Bacteroidota; class Bacteroidia; order Chitinophagales; family Saprospiraceae; genus Haliscomenobacter. Next base: position 1,342 of record JAAFHQ010000606.1, read on the forward strand.
CCTCTGCCGTGGGTGGCAACAATCAAATCATTTTCCCGGGAGTGAATCTTGAGGTCGTACACCGAAACGGTAGGTAACCCCTTCATACGGGTCCACATTTGCCCACGATTGAGGGTCATCCAGACGCCAGTTTCGGAACCGATAAAGAGCAAATCAGGGTTTTTGTGGTCTTCAACGATAGATCGAACCACTTCTCCTGATTTGAGTCCATTGGTAATTTGCTGCCAGCTGCGGCCAAAGTCCTCAGTAACAAAAATCCAAGGCTCAAAATGATCACTCCGATGGCCGTCGAAGGTCACATAGGCTCTTCCTGGATGGAAATGGGAAGCTTGTACCCTGCTGACCCACATTCCGGCTGGAACATTCTGGAAATTTGGGCGGACATTTGACCAATTTTGGCCACCATCAAGGGTCACTTGAACCAGGCCGTCGTCCGTTCCAACCCAAATCACGGTTTCAGAAATTGAGGACACTGAAATCGAATAAATGCTACAATGGGTTTCGGCTCCGGTATTGTCTGGCGTAATGCCGCCACTCTGCCCAGCTTTTCTTTTGACGGGGTCATTCGTGGATAAATCGGGACTGATGATGGTCCAACTCTGGCCTTTGTTCGCAGACTTATACAAATGATTGCCCCCAATGTAAAGAATCGAAGGATTGTTGGGCGACATTACCAGCGGCGCCGACCAATTGAAACGGATTGCCGACTCAGGGTCGGGGTCATTGGATTTGAAATAAGTGGAGTAGTTAGAGACATTGCCAAAAGTAGGGCTGATTGGACTCATGGCATGCGTAACGGTATTGTAGCTAAAATAGCTGCCATTTTCCATCCCGCTGTAGGCTTCGGTATGATCAAATGGGTTGACAGCAGCGTACTGACCATCCCCCCAATGCATCTTCCAGGTGTGGTCGTTTAAAATGCCTCGGGCATCGCGGGCAAAGGATGCAATTGCAAACGACCCATTGTCTTGCAGACCTCCGTAGATAGAATAGGGCTTCTGCATGTCGTAATTGATCCGGTAGAACTGGGAGATGGGCAGGTTGTCGATCAATTGAAAATTGGCGCCATGATCATGGGTCAGTGAAAACCCCTTATCCGCGCCCAAATAATAGCGGTTTTTGTTGTTGGGATCCAGCCACATGGCGTGGAAATCGCCGTGGATTTCCTGGTCGACGCTCCCGTTTTTGAAGGTTTTTCCTCCGTCTTCGGATACCATAAATGGTGTGGCCAGCACATAAACTTTTTTATCATCAAGCGGATTGATTCTGATTTGACTGTAGTAAAAAGGGCGATTGTTGTATTTGTTGATGTAAGTCCAGGATTTTCCTCCGTCTTCAGTTCGATAAATGCCACTACCTGGCTTGGCTAGCGTATCCGATTTTGCTGCCTCTACAATGGCCATCACAATGGCCGGATTCTTCTCATAAATAGCTAAACCAATGCGCCCGGTTGGGCCAGTTGGGAGGCCATTGGTCAGTTTTTTCCAGGTCTCGCCACCATCGGTACTTTTGTAAATTCCGCCCTGCTCGCCCCCGGAGTAAAAATTATGGGGTTTTCTCAATCGATGGTAGAACCCCGCATAAAGTATCTTGGGGTTTTTGCTGTCTCTGACCAAATCGATACAGCCCGTTTTGCCATCATTGGGGAGGCCATTGGTCTTTTTTTCCCAGGAAGCCCCGCCGTTTTTCGTTTTGAACAAGCCCCTTTCACCCGAATAGCCCCAAAGGTGACCGATGGCGCATGCACATACCTCTTGAGCGTCGGCGGGGTTGACCGATATTCTACTGATTTGATGGGTGGCTTGTAAGCCTTTGTTTTCAAAAGTAAGGCCGCCATTGCTTGATTTATAAATGCCATTCCCCCAGGAAACACTATTGCGGTTATTGGCCTCCCCGGTGCCTACCCAAATGGTTTCAGGATTGGAGGGATCAATGGCAATATCCCCAATAGAGGCGCTTTCGTAGGCATCAAAGACAGGTTTCCAGGTGGTGCCAGCATTGGTTGATTTCCATACCCCCCCAGAAGCTGAGGCTACATAAACCTTGGTAAAATCATTGGGATGGGCTTCCACATCCACTACGCGCCCCCCCGAACTGGCCGGACCAATATTGCGGAAGCTAAGGCCGGATAGGTTTACCGAATTGTCCTGTGCATAGAGGAACAGAGAAAAAAAACAGGCGAGAAAAGAAACCAATAACTTCATAACGCTAATTTGAATTGCTGAAAAATAGGCCCAAAAAACAAAAGGAAACCCACTGACTACTTAATGGGTTTCCTCTTGGTTCAAGTTGCAAATTTTGCTTACTTATTCACTTCTGTTTCAGTGAAAATACCCGGATCCGTTGGTGCATTCGAGTTGGCGCTCAATTCGGTTTGTGCAACAATGAATCGTTGTGGGTACTTCGTTGCCGTGCCTGAATTAAAAGGCGGCAATACGGCGATATCCTTTTCTTTGGCACTTAATCTGCGCAAATCATCAAACGGCATCAGTTGGGTAAAGCCACTAACGTAGCGCTCTTCAATGATTTCGCGCAGCAAAGCCCTAGTTTGGTCAATATTGTCGGCATTCTCTATCGCTCCTGCTGCAAAATCCTCCAGCACAAAAGCTTGATAAACAGATACGTCAGTGGCAGCCAATTTCGTAAACGCCTTTCCAGAGGCCAAATGAGCACGCAATTCATTGAGCTTAGCCAATCCTTCGGTCACTTTTCCGGTACGGACTCCAGCCTCGGCGAGAATCAAGAGGTTTTCTTCATATCCAACCACGGTCATTGGGCGGTTTGCTGCGGCAATACCTTTGTTGTTGTTGGCCGAATTGCCGTCAAAGCGATAATAGGCCAAGCGTGCTGCTTCGTTGGTTTTGGCATGGTTGCGTTTTGATTTCATCATTTGGTCCAGAAAAGACCCCGTAAAGCCCCAGTATCCACCCCGTTGTTCAATCATTTTATAGTTGAGGTTTTGGCTGCCTGTGCCCAGGTTTGGGGGCGTGAAGATCATGGATTCGGTAGACAATGAAATACCCAGTAATGCTTCCTGGTAAGCCTTGTCGTATTCCCGGGTATA
>JAAFHQ010000607.1 GCA_013298445.1 Chitinophagales bacterium
GCCATGGCCAAAGACATCAGCACCAGTTTCAACGCCTGGTCTTTCAATTTTACGGAAGAGGAACGACAAACCCTGGAGTTGACCAACAATGAAGTGCCCATCAACAGCCTGGAAACGACCAAACCCCAACTGATCCTGGGCGTTGCCCAACGCTTTCAATTCAAAAAAATCGGTCTTACTCCAGAAATAGACCTGATCGTTTCTACTGATGGCAAACGCAATACGCTGATCTCCTCCAATCCTTTTAGCATTGATCCGGCCATTGGCATCGAAGCAGATTTGAACCAAACCGTTTTTTTGCGGCTGGGCATGAATCAGTTCCAGAAAGAAAGTTCTTTTTCAGGAAAAAGTGTGCTCTCGCCAAGGCCAGGAATTGGGGTTGGGTTGAAAATTTCTGCGCTACAGGTTGATTATGCGTTTACGGATTTGGCGGCGCAGGAGAATACGTATTCGCATATTATTTCTTTGTTGTTGAATTTGAAGTCTAGGAAATAGTCGGGCTAATGACTGCATAAACAATTCAATTTAATTATGATCAAGAACTATATAAAAGTTGCATTCCGCAATTTAATCAGACAAAAAGGATATACGCTCATTAATGTTCTCGGATTATCAGTCGGAATGACAAGCTGCATTCTGCTTACTTTATTTGTGAAAAGTGAACTTTCATATGACAAAGACTTTGTCGATGCTAAACAAATACACAAACTTGTTCTGGAGTTAAAGCAACCTGATCAAACGATTATTCAGGCAGGTGTTCCGCATTCTTTTGCAAGTGTGTTAGTTAAGGATTATCCTGAGGTAAAGCGGGCAACAAACATTTGTGGCCCATTCGATGACATGAGAATTTCTTACAAAGGTTCTGATAAAAGTGAGCTAAATTTTCTAGAGAGTGGTGTATATGCCGCTGATAAAAATTTTTTCAATATATTTAGTTTCAAAGTCTTGAAGGGCGATCGCAAGACGATGCTCCTGCATCCTAAGAGTATGGTGCTCACCGAAAGTACAGCAAAGCGGCATTTTGGTGATGAGGATGCATTCGGAAAATTAATCAGGATGTCAGGCGATGTTTTTACGGTTACGGGCATTTGTAAAGACCCACCAGATAATTCTCATTTTGCATTCAACCTATTAATCTCAATTAGCACGATCGAACGATTCAATATCGATAATTTTAATCGACCAGATACCTATTGTTACTTGAAATTGAAAGAAGGGGCAAATCCAGCATTGCTCGAATCAAAATTTCCTGCTATGGTCGATTTGTATGCAGCTGCCGATTTTGAACAGGCAAATAGAATGTCATGGGCTGATTACAAAAAGGCAGGGAATGGATTTCGCTACTTCCTGCGTCCACTTACAGGTATTTATTTAGATCCTGACAACATTGGCGGCATGAAACCCAGTGGTAACATCATTTTGATAAGAATACTGATGGCCATCGCTATGCTTATCTTCATTATAGCCTGTATTAATTTTATAAACCTTGCCACAGCTCGCTCGCATGAACGAGCCAGAGAAGTTGGGGTCAGAAAAGCGTTGGGTTCATTCAAGCAGCAATTAATCTTCCAATTTTTGGGCGAGTCCCTCCTCGTAAGTTTTATGGGAGTTGGTTTATCCATTTTTCTAATCATTATTGCTTTGCCATATTTTAATCTCCTTGTAGAAAAGAACTTACAAATAAAATTTACCTTACAGACAATTTTTGGGTTCATTGGTTTAACGATTACATTAGGGCTTTTATCTGGACTTTACCCATCTTTTATACTGTCTTCTTTCAAACCAGTTAGCGTATTGAAAGGCAATTTCACGGCTACTTCAAAAGGAAAATGGATAAGGAGCGGACTGGTAGTTTTTCAATTTTGGGTTTCGATCACATTGATCATTTGCACATTGGTCATGCTGCAACAGTCAAAGTTTATAAGCCAGAAAGACTTAGGTTTTAACAAGGATGAGCTATTGGTAATTGAAGGAGATTTTCACATGAAGCCTCAGTTTACGCGCCATTTAGTGGAAGAAATCAAGCAGCTAAACCAAGTGGTTTCGGTAGCTGGAAGTTTATCGATGCCCTCGATGGGAGGCATTTATCCCCAACAGTATCAATCAGAAGATTCTCCAGAAGTGAGATCGATGCATACTATGGAAATTGGAGACGAGTTTGCGGAAACAATGGGCTTTAAGTTACTTGATGGCGAATTGTTTTCCGCATCTACGAATGATTCGCTTTCAGTGATTCTAAACGAATCTGCCGTAAAAACATTTGGTCTATCAAATCCCATAGGTAAAAAGATAACCTTTATTGAGCAGACCTATCGCTCAGGAGAACGAATTACCTTTATTGTAATTGGAGTCATTAAAGACTTTAATTATCAAACGCTGCATGAAGCAATCACTCCATTGGTCATTCAGAGCAACGAAATTATATTCAGCCGGATGAGCTATGTGGTAGCGAGGCTCAAACCAGGTGCTAACGCAACAGCCATAGCACAAATTGAAGCCAAGTGGAAAGATTTAGACCCCAATTCACCTTTTCAATTTAGATTTCTTGACGATGTTGTTGAAGCTAACTACAGAAAAGAAGAACGAATGGGCAAAGTCTTTGCGTTATTTTCTGGCCTCAGCATCTTCATAGCTTTGATAGGATTGCTTGGTCTTTCTACTTATACAGCCAGTTTGCGCTCCAAAGAAATTGGAATTCGTAAAGTATTGGGTGCGGGTATACTGGATGTATTTTTTCTGTTAACACGTGGATTTACAGGAACAGTTTTAATTTCTTTTCTATTGGCTATCCCGATTTCTTGGTACATCATGGAAACATGGTGGCTAAGCAGCTTTGCTTTTAGGATTCAAATCAGTGCTTGGACAATTTTAGGGGTAGGTTTTGCTTCATTTGCAGTAGCCTTTATTTCAATTTGTTATCAATCAATTAAAGCATCAGTTACAAACCCAATATACTCACTACGAAATGACTAGACCCTAATTTGGGATACTGCTGAACCTCAAACCCAAGAAATAAGTAGTTCAATTACACGATAATTCAAGTTTTTCAATCCCAAGCAAAAATGGTTCGGGTCTTCCAAGCCCCATAAAGGCTGGAATCCGATCAAAAGTTAGATTGGGGATTTGAGCGTTTAATAGGTAGCTTGCAGGGTAAATAATCACTTGCTATAGTCGTTAGTTGCGAATAACCCCTGTTATCCTAGGCTAAAAAATACAAAAAATATACATTTAAAATACAATGGCAACAAATAATAGCATTGAAGAAATTTTCTTCAAATTCCTAATGCAATTTAAATTTGACGAAGCACAACTAGACTATTCAGTCGTCCAAAAACACTCGGCCATTTTGCAAACCCTGTCAGATATGGGCAATTCAGGAACCGGAATATTTGATTACTGCAAACGCCAGGTTGTGTTTTATTCATCGAATTTTGGCGCACTTTTAGGTTATGAGCCGTCCGATTATCAGGAGACGGGGCAAAAGTTCTTTATGCACAAAATCCATCCGGATGATGCACAGATGTTGAGCATCACCTCAGTTTCGACCCTGAAAATATTCAACCATTTTTCAAGCGACGAAAAGTTGAACCACAAAATGATCAGCGAATACAGGATTTTGAATGCCCAAAACCAGTATGTCCGCTTGGTCGAACAATATCAAGTTTTGAAATTGGACCCCAAAGGTCAGTTATGGTTGGCGTTCAACATTGTGGATATTTCCCCAAATCAGGCTGAATCCGAGCCAAGCAAAAGCCAGTTGCTGAATTTTAGGACAGGAAAAATCATCCCTTTGGAAGCCCCGCCAAAAGCAACATTTGAACTGACAAAAAGAGAAATGGAAATTTTGGGGCTGGTGAGAAATGGGCTCTTGAGCAAGGAAATTTCCAATAAACTATCCATCAGCGTCCACACCGTGAACACTCACCGGCAACGGTTTTTGGAAAAATTGGGTGCAAATAATTCAATGGAAGCAGTTGTGTTTGCCTCAAAATTTGGGCTTTTGGAATTGGCGTAATGATTTTTCAGTATTGTATGGATTTAAGGGTTGAAAGACCTTTGTGGCATCAAAAGTTTCTTCTAAAAAACTCGAAATGCACAATTTCTTAAATTCATCGCTAGTGGTTGTTTTGGTTCTGCTCTTTTTGCCCAAAATTTCCGCCCAAAATTTCACGGTCAGTGGCACCCTGAAAGATGCCTCCAACGGAGAAGACCTCATCGGGGCAACCGTCCTTGTGAAGGATAAGCCGGGCACTGGTGCCGCCGCAAACACCTACGGTTTTTACTCACTAACACTGCCGAAGGGAGAGTACACGCTCCTTTTCAGTTACCTCGGCCTCGAGTCCTCGGAGCAAAAAATCACGCTCGACCGCGACCTGCGCCTCGACAAGGAACTGGCATCCGAT
>JAAFHQ010000608.1 GCA_013298445.1 Chitinophagales bacterium
CGTTTTTCCACCGTGCGGATGGCCGACCGTATTTTGGTACTGGAAAATGGCCAATTGGTTGAAATTGGTAGCCACGAAGAGCTCCTGGCAAAGAAAGGAAAATACGCAGAACTGTTCACCCTCCAAGCAAAAGGATACCTGTAGTAGCGGCATCCCTTGCGGATGCCCATTGGGGCGACCGTAAGGGATATCCCTTCAAAACGACTCCCCAAAAGTCAAATAAAACCCCTGGCTCTTTACCCCAAAGCCATAATCCGCCCGCAGGTTGATCTTTTGTTTTTTATCCAATTGATACCGAATGCCCAGCCCTCCATTGGGGCGCCATTTGATGCTTTCTTCTGGAGTTCCAAACACAGCACCCGTCCCCAAAAACAGTACCCCACCAAAACGCCCCCAACCTTCCTGTCGCAGTTCCGCCTGAGTCAACAACAGGTGTTTGTCCCGGTATTTGCCCTCAAAGTAGCCCCGCAGGCGGCGTGGGCCACCCAACTGGGCCAGGTTGAAAAAAGGCACATCATTACCAAAGGTAAAAGTGCCCATGGCCTGTACCGCAAGAATGGTTTTTTTGCCTAGCGTGAAAAATTTTCCTAGGTCCAGACTAGCTCGTGAAAACTGGAAATCAGAACCTGTAAACTGGTCTTCCAGGTAAAATGATGTTTCCAGGTAAGATCCTTTGCCGGGGTAAAAACGATTGTCGCGGGTATCCCGCCACCACACCAAGCCAGCTCCTGCCGAACGCCCCCCATCCCAACCGCGAATGGATTTTTGCAACAAAAGTCCACTCGAATCGTAATTGACTATTTTTACATCATCCAGAGCCAGGCGGAAACCCAAGGCATGACCTTTTTTCAAATTGCGCAAAAATGTAAAACGCACCCTCGGATACTGAGCGGTGTATTTTTCCAAATAGTCGTCAGCATATTCGTTTCCAATGCCAAAAAACTGGTACTGATAACGGTACCAACCCACTTCACCATAAGTCAGGTATTTGCCTTTTCCCAAATACAATTGGTAAGGAAACCAGGCCAACAACTGTTTCCGCTGGGTATAAGCAAAACTAAACGTAACACTGGACGCCTGAGGGGAAAGCGGGGTGCGGAAAGTGGCAATTCCTCCGGCCCCAATTCCAAACCGGGTATCAGGAGAGTAAAAAAACAGCGGCAGCCCCACTACTTTGACTTTGTTGTTATCCCGCTTTTCCTGGGCATTCACCACATTCAACAAAGTCGTTAGCAGCAAAAGCTGCAACAGGTATTTTTTCATAAAGGACCAATTGGGAATCTGCGCTTCTTACACAAGCGCTCAAATCGGGCGCAAAATTACTTCGATTTTTTCCCGGAATCGGGTTCGAAATCCAAAATAATCGAATTCATGCAAAATCTTTTCCCCGTAGGCTCCGGGCCATCATCAAAAATATGCCCGAGGTGCCCATCGCAGCGGCCACAAAGCACTTCTGTACGGACCATCCCATAGGTAGTATCCGTTTCATAGCGCACACTATTGCGGCGTAGTGCTTCATAAAAACTTGGCCAGCCACAGGTACTGGCAAATTTGGCGTCGGAACGGAACAAAGGATTGCCACATGCCGCGCAGTAATACGTACCCAAGCCTTCAAAGTCCCAGAATCTTCCAGTAAAGGCCTGTTCGGTGGCCTTTTTTCGCGCCACGAGGTATAGGTCTTCCGGGAGTACTTTTTTCCATTCTGCGTCAGATACGTTCAGATGGGTAGTATCGGTACGGGAATAATAGGGGTTATGATTGTGCAGGTCAACCTGTTTAGCGGTGGTGGCATCTTTGGACTTGGCACCCTGATTTTGGCAGGTGCCAACGGTAATACTGACCAGGAACAACAAAAAACTCAATCGGATCATTTGCTCGTTTTTATAAAAATACGTCTAATTCACCCAATTTGGTTTGTTTGTTGCGTTTTTCGTGTTCCAAACGTTTCTGCGGCGACAATCAATTGATCAACACCTCGTCCACAAAGAGCCAACCAGCATCCCCTTTCCCCCGATGCCAGGAAGGCAATTTGGCAATGGGTTTGCTCACTACTTTGAGATAGGCGTATTTCCCGGGTTTGACCTTGCAGTCGTAAATCCGGTTGCCATACTGTGGTCCGCTGGGTATCGGAAAGCTTTGGGTACCAATTTTTTCCCATTGTCCCTTGGTATTGCTGCCCCAAACTTCCAAACTCACGGGAGGCGTAATGTAGGCATTGTCGATAAGCAAGGTACCGATGCTCACTTTTTGAATCTCAGGTGGATTTTTGAAAAAACACTCTACGTCCAAATGAGCAGTACTTCGAAAACCCAGCCATCCATCGTTGACGGTGTGATTGGGCGCACCTTTAGCCAGGTTAAAAAGGATGGAATCTCCGCCACCATTGTATTTGGGGTCGGCGGGTGTTTTGAGCTCAAAGTGATCGGGAATAAAGCGGGTCTTTTTGAAGGCCAATGAATCCATTACACTGGCGTGCCAACCGTCCAACTCCGCCCGGTATTTGATTTGCTGGTCATTTTTTACCAGAATTGGCGCCTTGTATACCTTGCCAATCCCCTTCTCTCCATCGGGATTGCGGCCATCGGTGGTGTAATAAATCTTGACGCCCTGTAATGGATGGCTGAGTACCAGTTCTGTGGAGTTTTGAAAATAAGCGACTGGTTTTTCGGCGATGGGTTTATTGAGTTGCAACACGGCGGTGTCGGGAGGGGTGCCCAAATCCAGTTTCATGCTGCCCGCTTTTTTGCGCAGTTGCGCCAATTCCTTTTCTTCCAGTGGATTGCCCCAGAGATAAAGGTGCAAGTTTTTGTTGCCCAACAGGGGTTCAATGTCTTTGGCCTTCAATTTATTGGCATGCAGTTTGAGTAGCTGCAAATGTTTTAGTTTAAGCAGGTCACTGAGGTTTTTACCGGTAATTTTGGTTCGACCCAAGCCCAATTCCCGCAAGTTTTCCAAACCCGCTATGGCGTTGATTTCCTGATCCGTTACCGGCGCACCGGAAGTTTCCAGGCGGTAAATATTCTTGCTGATCTTTTGCAATTTTTTGAACACATCTGCTTGATAATCCTGGTGATTGAGTACCACTACTTCGAGGTAGGGGCTGCCCTGAGCCAATGGTCGGATGTTGCAAAAATTACTTTTGAGCGATTCGATGGTTTTTTCGGATGCGGCCGGAATTTGAGGCAAGGCCGCTGCGGCTGTGGGGATACTTTTGGTCCAGATTGCCAGGGTATCGTTTGGCAAATAAGCACTCACTTTTGCGCCAAAATCAGCCCCTTTTTTGATCCAGAAATGGATGATTTTCAACTCATCCGGGGTCAGTTGGGGCTTCCCGGCGGGCGGCATGTGTCTGTCGTCATCTTCAGGGAGGTGGGCGGCCAGGATCATGTGGCTGGAATCGGGTTGGAAGGGGATAAAAATGGGGCCATTTTCACCACCTTTTTTAAGGCCTTCCAGCGTGGTCATCAACAGATCGCCTTTGGTTTTGTTGGGGTTGTGGCAGTTGAAGCATTTTTTTTCCAGAATGGGGCGCACCACGTCCCGAAATACTTCCGCCTTTTGCACATCAGCTACTACCGGGCTCGCAGCTTCATTTGGTCGAACGGGTTCCAGCAAAAAGTTGCTACCGTGGGTCAACACTCCGCCTTGGTGTCCACAAATAAGGGTAAGCGCCAAAGTGGCTAAACCAAAAGGTACAAATCCAGTGCGCAAACTGCCTTTGCCAAAACGCCAGGCTAAGTACCCAGCCCCTAAGGTCAGCGCTGCTGCTGAATATTTGTGCCAATTCAAGGTGGCTTCGTCATAACCTCCTTCGCGGGATAAAAACAGGCCAAACAGGGCGGTCAAAGCAGTAATTGAGGCAGTGACCGACCAAAACTCCATCCTCCGAGCCCAGGCTGCCAGTTCGTATTTGGCAGGAAACAAAAGTCCTATACCTCCCACTGCAGCAAGCGTAATGGGGAAGTGTAAAACCAGGGGGTGCATCCGGCCCAAAACGGCCAGGAAGGCGGGCAGATGGATGTATTTTTCAAAAACCAGCAAAAACACGAGCAGGATGCTCAGGAAAAAACGCAGGTTTTCAAGTATAGAGGCAAAGCGAGTATTCATTGTGTAAGACTGTTTAATGTCCGCCTTTGGCAAGAGTTCTTGATCCACAAATGACACAAATTTTCACAAATTCAAGCACAAACTCCGTTTGTGCACCGCTTCTAAGGTGCCTAAGGTGGTTCAAATAAAACATGTTCATTTTTGAACCACCTTAGACCTGTCAATTACCCACAAAACCTCAAAATAGATTTGGGGTAGTGGAAAAGAAGTTCATTGAGAGAATGTAATGTAAGCATCGACAAGAGTTTTGAGTCTTTCCAGAGCTCTGGTCAAGATGATGACAC
>JAAFHQ010000610.1 GCA_013298445.1 Chitinophagales bacterium
TCCAGATGCCCACCCTGGTAGGAGGTGATGGCAATGCCCTGCACGTCTTCTTGAATGGCCGCGTCGACAATTTCGCGCACTGAGCGGTTGTGCCCCAGGTGGATGATCTCGGCACCCGAGCTTTGCAGGATGCGGCGCATGATGTTGATGGCGGCATCGTGGCCGTCGAAGAGGGAGGCGGCGGTAACGAGGCGGATTTTGTATTGAGGCTGGTAGGCAGTGATGGTTTCCATAATTTGGCGATCTGGTCTGTTGGGAAATTCACCACCGAAATGTTTGTATAGTACCTTAGGTGTTCCTTCGTGCCTTAGGTTTCTTAGGTGGTGAAATAATACCTGCTTCGCAGGTTTGGTTCTTTTCACCACCTAAGAAACCTAAGGCACGAAGGGGCACCTAAGTTAAGTAGCTACAAAAAATACTGTGGTAATTCCCGGCGCAAATTTACACAAAAAACCAGCGCCTTGCAGCATTTAAAGCGTCACCTGCCCGGGAATCACTTCCACATTGACCCGGTGCCCATCGCGCAAGACCCCCAACTGGGTGCGTTGGCCAATGCGGGTGAAATTGAGCAGTTTGTGAAGGTCGTCTACCGAGGCTACCGGATTGCCTTCAAAATCTACGATGATGTCGCCTTTACGCAATTGTTGGTTGTGGTAATGCCCGTCGGGGATAACCTCGTAAACGTACACACCCGTAGCAGTACTCAGGCGATTGGCTGCGATCATGCGGTTCGTGAGGTTGACACCCTGGGCACCGATGCCAATTTGGGCGCGACGCACCTGGCCGTTGAGGATCAATTGCCCGGCGATGTATTCGGCCAAATTGGAGGCAATGGCGAAACATAAACCTTGCGCTGAGGCGACAATGGCAGTGTTGACACCAATCACCTGGCCGAGGGAATTGAGCAATGGGCCGCCACTATTGCCCGGATTTAGGGCAGCGTCGGTTTGAATCACATCGTCGATCAAGCGGCCATTGTTGGCGCGTAAGGTTCGGCCCAGGGCGCTGACTACTCCGGTGGTTACGGTGTATTGCAAACCCATCGGGTTCCCAATGGCTACCGCAATTTGGCCCACTTGTAGATGCGAGGAATCCGCCAATTGTAAGGCTTTGAGCCCGGTATCGTCAATTTTTAAGACAGCGATATCCGTGGAGGCGTCTTTGCCTTTGATTTCGGCATTGACCCTGCGTCCATCGGTGAAGGACACGCTGATGTGGTCCGCTGCATCTACAACGTGGTTGTTGGTGAGGATAAATCCGTCGGAGGAGATGATGAATCCTGAGCCAGTGCCTGCGGGTACGGCCTGCCCTTTGTTCCTTCTATCGTTGCTTTTCTTCTTTACTTCAATGTGTACTACCGAGTCGGCAACCGCAGCAACCACTCCGGTGATGGTCCGAGAATAGGCATCCAGCAATGGGCCATCGTTATGGGTAGCCGAGATATGGGTGATATGGGATGAATGTTCCATACTTTTTCCCATCAAAACAATGTCCAAGTGGAAAAAGATGACAGAGTGGCGGATGAAAAAGGGAGATTGTGGAAATTTTACCAATTTTGGCAGATGGGCGGAATCGGTTGAGTTTGGGGTTAGCCCAAAAATGGATTATTGCCAGGTCTTAATCCCTCCATCCAGATTGTACACTTCTTTAAATCCACTGTTGCGCATGAGGACACAAACCCTTACCGAACGCCTGCCACTGCGGCAGTAAACCACGTATGGTTTGGTTTTGTCCAAAGCATCCATTCGGTCGATCAAGTCGTAGGCAAAATAATCAAAGTGGATGGCACCAGGGAGGTGCTCAGCTTCAAATTCGGATTGGGTGCGTACATCCAAAACGATCGCATCAGGAGAGGCTTGCACCAGTTCCTCGAAATGTTGTTGATCCAGGTTGTTCAATTGGCGGCGGAGCAATTCCCAACGATTGATTTCACAAGCATCCACATTCATTTTTTCTGCTTTTGGTCGTATTCATACTTAAAGAAACCGGGCACAAGATACGCAGAATGGCAAAGACCATGTCGAATGCAGTCATTTCTTTTATTTTTCCAAAAAATGAGCTGTTTTTAGAATAAATTTTCCTCATATTGCTTAAATGCTGGAACAGAATACTTATTTTCACCTATTATTCAGTTCTGTATAGATCTCAAGCGATTTTGACTTCCTACAACACTCTGCGCTAAACCCTCAATCCGAGATTAGTATGAAGACGCTGGATCACATTGATTACCGCATTTTAGACCTATTGCAGGTAGACGCCAAGTACACCATCAAAGAAATTGCCGCCGAATTAGGCATGACCGCTACGCCCGTTTACGAACGTATTCGTAGGATGGAAGAAGAAGGCTACATCGTGCGCTATGTGGCGCTGGTGAACAAGGACATGCTCGATTTTCACGTAGTTGTGTTTTGTAGTGTTTCACTCAAGGGGCACAATCGGCAAATCCTCAAAACCTTTGAACAGCAAATCAGCAGTTTTCCCGAAATCGTGGAATGTTACCACATTGCGGGGACTTATGATTATTTGTTGAAGGTTATTGTGCGCAGCATGAACGAATACCAGGAGTTTATGGTCAATCGTTTGGCTAATTTGGAGGAACTGGGACAGGTACAAAGCTCTTTTGTCATGTCGGAAGTCAAATATTCGACGGGCTTGCGCCTGGATGGGCACCTGAACGGGAATGGGGAAAGCACTTGATTAACTGGCATCCGCCACATGCTCCTTTCCAGGCATTCGCAACATTTCCCAGATGATTTTCCCCCAAATGAGGATACAGGGCACCGCCTTCACCACATAAGGTTCTAGGAAACCCTTGCGGATGAATTTGGGAAACAAATCAGTGGGCGAAAGGGAAGTAAAAACGATCGCCAGGATCAGCAGCACCAGATTCTCCCTGCTCAATTTTTCCTGCGCAAAAAACCAGATCGCAATGCCACTCATGGCAATCACAAAGGTAGCTGACTCTGCTTTGTGGTTAAAAATAATCACCCAAATGAGCACCGAGCAAAGGGTGAGGATGCGAAAAGTAAAATTTGAATACAACTTGACGCGCAACAAGGGCAGGCAAAACAACAACACGCCGATGCCTAGCACTACCATTTTGTCGGCCATCAAGCCAAACCAGGTATTCAACCAGCCCATCACCGAAAAACCGTAGGAAATGCTATGATCGTCTTGCAACAAATGGCCCCAACTGCGGTACAGGAACAACAACTGCTGCCAATCCACTACGACCAATGGCAATACAAACAAAACCACCGCCCAAAGTGCACTGAACAAGGCCAATTTATCCTTACGGGGGTAAAACAAAAACAGCGCCATGGCCACCAGTCCAAAAATTTTGATGTACACCGTAGCCATGATAAAAAAGGTGGCCGCCAGATATTGTCGGCGTTCAAGGCAAGCAAAAGCCCAAATCATCAGCCCTGCCATCATCGCATTGCTTTGGGCGTTTTGCAGGCTGGTCATAAGTTCGAGTACTACGACTAAGAGCAACAATGCTTTTTGTTTATCTGAAAAGTTGGGCAAAGCTTTTACCCCAAAAAACAAAATCAGCGCATTGAGCACATTCCATAAACTCAAGCCGACTACAGCAGGTAAATAAGCAAAGAGGCCAAAAAATAGGGCGAAAGTTGGACTGTATTTGTACAAATCCCAATGTTCGGCAGGATAGAGGATGTATAAATCTTTTTGCTCCAGCAAATGGAAAAAAGACTGGACAAAAATGACGTAGTTGTTGTAATGGGTATAGAGTGGGCCGTCGGGCTGGAAGGTTTTGAGCCCCAATAAAACGGATTGGACGGAAGCCAGAATGGCAAGTACAACAAACAAAACGAGGAGGGTGAGGGGCTGTGTGAACAGCTTTTTCAGGTGTTGCATGATTTAGCAATTTCGGATTTCGGATTGGGGATTTCGGATTGCGTTACCGCCATAAGTTTACCAATTATGGCCACAAAGATTAAGTTTCTTAAACATGAATCATCCTGAATTTTCAAATAATTCCCAAGCGACATAATTTTCACAAAGAAAGCACAAAGAAACACAGAGGGCACAAAGTTAGACGTAGACGATGCTCCGCTCTGTGTCCTTTGTGTCCTCTTTTTTCCTTTGTGGTAATAAAATGTCGCTTTTGTAGGGTTTATGAAAAAAAATCGGGATGATGCCCTCCGAAATCCCGAAATCCGAAATCATTCCGCAGGCACAAAACGCATCGACAAACTATTCACACAATGCCGGGTATTTTTGGCTGTCAAACGTTCACCTTTAAATACGTGCCCCAGGTGCCCGCCACAAGTGTTGCAAAGAATTTCAATGCGGCGACCATCAGCGTCGGGTACCTGTTTGACTGCGCCGGGAATTTCGTCGTCGAAACTCGGCCAGCCACAA
>JAAFHQ010000061.1 GCA_013298445.1 Chitinophagales bacterium
CTTAGTGCAGCCAACTCAATGTTATTTGATTCGGCGATCAAAAGGGTGTCCACAAACCAGGCATTGCCCAATGCTCCCGGGTTGATCTGGGTCATCGGCGTTTGTTGCCCTTCTGGGGTAAAAATGTAATATTTGGTATTGAGCATGTCCAATACCTTTTTATCGCCCTGCGCCAGAAAACGCTCGATTACATCGTTGAAGCGTTGCATTTTGGCGGGGTTGTAGCCGCCGATGGTTTTGTGGAAATACGAAGTCATCGCCCACTGGAATGCGTCGGGCTTGATTTCATGTACGCGATAGTACAGGTCTTTTTCCTTGTTGATGATTTCGAGGTCGACCGGGCGAGGCTGGAAGTTGTTTTGGTAATCCGTTTTGGAGACAAAACTTTTGGGGCTCACGTAACGGCGGCCCACGCCCCAAACGTCAAAAATGGTCAAAATACCAATTCCGGCGATGGCGATGGTACTGCTGATTTTTTTGGTCACTAGAGCCCAAATCAAGCCTGCACAAAGCGCTATCAGGAGAAAACTGCGCCAGGCATCTCCACTGAATAGAGCTTTGCGGTCGGCTACAATATCCGCTGCTACCAACCCGCTGCTGGCCAATTGGGCGTCATTTGCGCTACTGAAACTGAAAAAACTACTGCCAATCAAGGCAAAGATCAAAGATAAACCACCCGTCAGACCAGCGGCAATCCACAATTTGGTCAATAATTTTTTAGGCTCTTCATCTGTTTTAAGCACCTGCCCCAAGGCTAAAAAGCCCAACATGGGCACCAAAAAGGCGGTCACACTCAACACAGAACTTGGTGCCCGGAATGAATTGAACAAAGGCAGCGTGTCAAACAAAAATTTATTGAGCCCGCCATCATTTTTGCCCAATGAAAGAATCATGGTAAAAATGACTCCAAAACCCAGCCACCACTTCACCGGACCTTTCACGGTCAATAAGCCGAGTACGAACAAAAACAAAGCAACAGCACCCAAATACCCAGGGCCACTGGTGAAGGGCAGACCGCCCCAGTACATCGGTAATTCTATATCGGTTGGCCCCTGATAACCCCGAGCCAATAAGGAAGTCATCGTTTTTGAGTCAGCTCCAATTGGCTCGGCATTACTACCTCCTGCTGCCCTCGGAATGAGCGTTGCTAGCAAGTCGATCGTGGTATTGCTCCATTGCGTAGCGTATTCAAATCCTAAACCTTCTGCTACCGGGTTTTTGGCTTCAGGAGTTCCAGGAACAGGTGCCTGAATTTTTTTGCCCCGCATGGTGGACTCTTTGTATTCCAGGGTAGTGAGCAGATTGGAAGCTCCAGTACCCACACCGATCAAACCCGATACAATGATGAAGATGGCAGCCTTAGCAAAGTGTACAATTTCACCCTTGCGAATAGAGTCCACCAATTGTGCGATGCCAAAGGCCAGCATGGTCAGAATCAGGTAATAGGTCATTTGCACGTGGTTGACCCAGAGCTGTAAAGCCGAGCCGATGCCAAAAAGCAAGGCCCCAGCCAGGTATTTTTTATCTCGAAAGGCCAGCAACAAACCTGCTGCCAACAGCGGCATGTAGGCGATTGCCCCCAATTTAGAGGTGTGTCCGGCTTCAAAAAGCACCAGGTTGTTGGTGGTCAAACCAAAAGCAATGGCGCCAATGACCCCTACCCAACGGTTAACCCCCAAAACCACCATCAATATGTAAAAGGCCAACATCGCTGAAATGAAGCGACCAATGGGCCGGGGAATGTACAATTGCAGCAGGTTGTCATACAAACCCGTTTGATTGCCATCGCGTACACTGGCGATCTGGTAAGTGGGCATCCCGCCGAACATGTTGTTGGTCCACAGAGGCATCCTACCTTCTTTGACTTTGTAGTCGTTCATTTCTTTCATCATGGCCGTAACCTGGGTGACGTCACTCTGGTTCATAACTTTACCAGAAAGTTGCGGCGCAAAATAAAAGGCCGATACACCGGCGAAAATGGCGATGGCGATCAGGTGAGGAATGAGTTGTTTAATCAGGTGGTTCATGAAAATGTTAATTTAAAACTGGATCTAAAAATCCACATCTACATCGTATGGATAGGTGATCAAATATTTGATTGCTTTATCGATATTGTACCCCTCAAAAACGATGTTGTACAACATCTGTGTGATGGGCAGGCGCAATTTATAATAATTTGCCAAATGCCAGGTAATTTTCAGGGTACGAACCCCTTCAGCCAATTCGGGCATAGTGGCCTGAATATCCTGCATTTTTTCCCCTTGGCCAAGGCGAAACCCAAAGGTATAGTTCCGACTGCTTTTGCTGGTAGCCGTAGCCACCAGGTCGCCGATGCCCGCAGTGCCATAAAACGCGGAGTTGGTCGTGCCCATGGCCTGGCCAAATCGCACCATTTCCATCAGCCCGCGGGTGATGAGCATGGCCTGCAGGTTTTTGCCCAAACCCCGACCGCGCAGGATACCTGAGCCAATGGCAATCACGTTTTTCAGCGCCCCGGCCAATTCAGCGCCGAGGATGTCATTGTTGCCAAAAACGTGGAAAGCATCGGAGGAGAGCACTTTTTTTCCCAACTCAATAACTTCTTCGTACACGCTCCCAATGACGGTTGCGGTGGGTTGTCCTTCCAGAATCTCGGTAGCCAGGTTAGGCCCTGAAAGGCAACCGACCCGACGTACTACCGTTTCCTGGGTAATCACCTGGCTCATGGTGCTCACGTGCTGAGGCTCCAGCAGCCCTTCGTCCATTTGTTCAGGAGTGATGCCTCGAATGTCAAAACCTTTGGTGCCGTGGATGAGGATATGGTAGGGGCGCAAGTGTGGCCCAATTCGTTGCATGGTGCTGCGGAATCCATCGGAAGGGACAACCGGAAAAATCAGGGTGCATTTTTCGGCCAGTTCCTGCACGTTGTTGATGGCATTGATGCGTGGCGATAACTTGAGGCCAAAATTCGCTCGCTCGCGGTTGATGCGTTCGACCGTTTCCGGATTTCTACTGAACAACAATACATCTACCCGACGGGATAAGAGATTGGCAATGGCCGTTCCAAAAGTACCCGCTCCAATTACCCCAACTGTCTGCTGAAAATCTGGCATCCGCTCTTTTTCAATTTGGCGTAAAAGTAAGTGTAATGATGCAAAAAAGAGTAGGGGAGTTTGAGGATGGGGGAAAAAAGTTTATAATTGGCTAAAAAAAACAAAAATTCAATTCCAAACGTTGCAGAGTAAGAGAAAACAAGGGTAAATGAATTGGCGAATAAACCGAAATAAATTCGAAGTGCCCAAAATGGGGCCATGGACGCAACGCCTGATGTTGAGCAGTGTGCTGGTGGTCGGGCTGTTTGGCTTGTCGACCCGCAAGGCGGATGGCCCTGCTTCCCCGAGCCAACCAGATGACGGCCCTGGCGGTGCAAATTACCTGTATGCCGAAGTCACCATGCTGGACTCTGCCAGCGAGACGGATGGTTACTGGCTGTTTGAGCCGGCCAGCCCCAAGCCCGATTCTGCCCATGTCATCGTCTTCATGCACGGCTACGGCGCCTTGAACCCAATGGCCTATGGCGGTTGGATCAAACACCTGGTGCGCAAGGGAAACATCGTCATTTACCCCCGTTTCCAACGCGACATGTTGCTTACCCCCACGGAACAATTCCCCGCGAACGCCGCCAAAGGAATCCGCGACGCACTAAAAGCCCTCAAAACTGGCGACCATGTCCGACCCATCGATGGCCCCCTGATCATGTTGGGGCACTCGTATGGTGCTGCTACTGCTGCCTATCTGGCGGTGAAGTACAAACAATACGGCATCCCCCAACCCAAAGGCCTCCTGCTCTGTGCCCCCGGTACCGGCCCGATGAACGGTGCCAAACTGGACGATTACAGCAATATGCCCGCTGACACCAAACTACTCATTGTCAATAGCAATGACGACCAGGTAGTGAAAGAAAAATTTCAACGCACCATTTTT
Organism: Chitinophagales bacterium; assembly: GCA_013298445.1. Classification (GTDB taxonomy): domain Bacteria; phylum Bacteroidota; class Bacteroidia; order Chitinophagales; family Saprospiraceae; genus Haliscomenobacter. Next base: position 3,964 of record JAAFHQ010000061.1, read on the forward strand.
AATACAGCAGTCAACACGCCTAACCGCAACTTTTTAAAACTACATGCCGATGAATACGGGACCCCAGGAGTGAAGGCGCACCACAATGCCTGTTATAGCCTGGATGTATCGTTCGACAATGGCATCCGCAATCCTACCATTTACCGCAGCTACCTCGTTGGGCAAACCAATGCGGTGGATTATTATGGCTATTGGAAATGGGGCGATGCTTTGATCGATTGTGTGCGGGCAGGTGAAAATTGCGAATTTGTATTTGGGAATACGGTTCAACAAAAATCCTTGGGTACCTGGGCAGATGGGAAGAAGATTAAGGAGTTGGAGGTTTGGCTGCCCTAAGGTGGCCCTTTGGTGTCTTAAGTTTCTAAGGTGGTTCAAATAAAAACTCTTGCGCGCCAGCGCGAAGAGGATGTTGTTCACCACCTCAGAAACCTGAGACACTAAAGAAACACTTCAGAAGTTTTGCACCTAAAACCTAATGAAAATACCATGAATAAACTGGTCCTCCATTATTGGTCAGTTTTCAAGACTCTGGCCTTAGTTTTTCTCACCACTCCTGTTTTTACCCAAAATTTGGACTCTATTGAAAAAGACCTCGTCGAAACCTACGCCCCCATCTCTTCTTTTTTTCGAATAGATTATGACTCTTTGCAATTCTATTCTCAGCGTTTTGACCAAAAAATAAGCACCTACCTCGAAAAATACCCCTCTACCTTCAAACATCCCTTTACCCAACTGAAAGAACGTTGTTTCGTCACCACTGCCGCAGATGGCTTGTTGCGCATTTACAGTTGGGATACCTGGCTGGGGGGAACTGCCCATATCTTCAAGAGCATGGCCCAGTTCCAGTCAGAAGAGACTATTTTTTTGGAGGAAATTGGTGGAATGGGCTTTTTTTCAGAAATATACACAGTAAAAACGCGGCAAAAAACGTACTACCTCGCCGTCAGTCACGGCATTTTTTCTACGGCTGATGCCGGGCAATCCCTAGACGCATACACCATTGAGCAAAATGAGCTTCGGCCGGTGGAGTTGTTTAATACCAAAGGCAAAATGAGCACCAGTATCTCTTTTGAGTTTGATTTTTTCAGCGTAGTCGAGCGCCCTGAACGGCCACTGAAATTGATCAAATACGATGAGCAGAAGAAGATAATTTCTATACCTGTGATCGCGAAAAATGGGGCGGTGACGGAACTTTTTACACGATATCGGTTTAATGGTAAGTATTTTGAGGAAGTTAAATAAAAAATGTGCAACCCCATGCAATCAATCACCTTTCCTGAACCCGTTCTTTTTCTGGAGTTCTTTGTCCGGGAAGTCAGCTATTTCGGCCCTGACCAATCGGCAAAATTTCCAGCAGGCACACTATTTTACACTGGAGAAAGTAAGGCTATATCGGGCCATTTATCAAGTATGGGGGAACCAAGTTTTAGACAATCTCCCCAATTCATTCTCCCTCGACAAAACAGCTTTGGTTTTATTGATGGTAAACCTGGTGTATTGGCAACACAAAAAAGGTCATTTCTGGAGTTTTTGGAAAACAACCCTTTGGACGCTTTGCTTTGTATTGGCCATGAAGCCTGGAAAAACGAAGGCTGGGTTCGCGAAAAAAACAGAGAAGCTTATACCTGTCGGTATCCAGACTTTGCGCGTTGTGTGGATGTAGTCAACATTGCTCCATACCGTTTCAACATCTGGCTCCAGGATGAAGAAGGCACCCTGTTGACCGATTTCCCTGGATCAGAAGTTCGTCAAAGCCTGGAAGTAGGCAGCACTTATTTGTTTCTGGCCCGGCAAGAACAGTATGTAGAAAATGGAGCGTGGTTGAACATCACGCCCAACCGTAACTTGTGTCTTTTTGTGAAAAACCACGGTCTGCATGAGCAGATCAGCCTGGTTTCAGAAAGTGCATTTGCAAATTATGATGTGGCTGATTTGTGTAAAGAACCTTATAAGGTGAGGGATCACCGGAAGAGTAGGTTTAAATATATGTTGGGGTAAGGCTGCAACTTCTTATGAGCAGTCAAAAAATTATTAAACCAAGGGTGATGAAAAAAAATAAACAGAAGTATCATATCCATTTGGTCTCCATATGGGGAAAGCCAGCTAAATCGCCTTTGCAGAGTAAAAAATCCTCTGTACAACAAATATTAAGTTGGTTTTTAGTTGTAAGGTTGTATGTCGATCAGCACCCTGCCCTAGGAAGGTTTATAGATGTCCTCACTTTTTTTGCAGGCTATTTCGTGCTATATTACTTGCCTTATAAATTTACGATTGAAAACACCGGCGCATACTTTGCGGTAGCGCTGATTTTATGGCCAATAGTGTTTTTGTTTGTTCAAATTTTTATTTGGGAATTGAAGAATTCCTTAAGGAAGAATTGGCACGGAGTAGATATATTAAAATCAGAAAATGGATCGATTTATGGTGTGCTAAAATTCAAAAAACAGCATAAACACTTGTATTGGCCCTTCCAGTACCAATTTTTTTACAAAAAAGTAGACATAGATGGAGAGCCTTGCTCTGAACTCTTTATCCTTTGCAAAGACCAGCAAAATCAGCAATTTATTTTATCTACCACTTTGAAATATTTGCCCGAAAGATGTACAAATGCGAGCGAAATTGCTGACATTCCAGTTGAGTGGTACCAAATGGATTTCCTGATTTGTAAAGGCAAGTATTTATTAAGGTATTTGAGACACCTTACAAAACTTGAAGCGACCCCTCAAAATGGGACAAAAGAACCAAACCTATGAAATTTCAAATCACTGACGGCCTGGATTTGTTGGCCATTGGATTTTGCGATTTAGGCAACTACTTGCGTTACAAAAAACCACTTTCTGCAGTATGGTTTGACCGTGGAGGGTCAGTTGCCAAATACCTTTGTATCATGCCCTACGATCCTGAGTACAGAGCAGCAATCAGGCAAAATATTGTAGAAAACCTCTATGTGGATTACACGGATCGATTGGAAGACCTTCACCAGCTCCTTAGCCCACTATTGAGGTTATTTCCCAATGGGGATTACGAGCTCAAATACTATAAGGCCGAAGAAGGAGAGTTTTTCAGGATGTCCACCGTGGAGTATGCCCCAAATGAATTTTATACCTTTCACCGACCCTGTTATCCAACCATAGTTGAGTCTACCAATCTTAAGGATATTGAAAAAAAAATAGCGAAGTACGAAGATGAAGTGAAAAACTGGAAATACCGGGGGGAAACACCTGCAAGCATTATTGAATGGAGTACTGATTTTATTTATGAATCCTACATTCCATTAATTGCGACCCAACCGCTATCCTCGATTGACGAGGGGCGAATCTGGTATTTTGAAAACGAGATAAAGCAGGGTAAACATCCATTTATCATTGTCTTCAATAGTTTTTTGGCTGAGTATGGGTGGTACAATGATTCATATTCAGATCATTTTGTGCTGGATGGGCACCACAAATTATACGCCTATGCGAGCCTTGGTAAATTTCCACCTGTTGTTGAAATAACTCATTTGCCTAAATCAATTGCTGACCTTGAATTTGACCTTGAACTTTTAAGTGAGGTGCTTTTTCCCTGGCAGTTTGAACACATCAAACAGCATTACTAATAGTGCTTGCCTAAATTTGGAGGATGAATGTGATGGAAATGTATAAAAGCGAGTATGACAGCAGAACTTAAAACCGCCATAGAAAGTCTTTATTCGACTTTTTTGCACTATCCGCGCAACCTTACCCTGGAAGGTTGCCCTTGTTGTGTCTCTGGAGAACGCCGGGCAAAGTTTCATGTCAAAACGCTGTGGACACTGAAAGCGGAGGATTTGGGCCCCTATGTTTTGAAGGCCATAACCAGATGGGGGAAAATAGAAGATTTTAAACACTATTTACCGAGGATTTTTGAACTACTGGCCACTACTGGCTTTTCCATCGACAACGCGATGGTAATCCGGAAACTGCAAACTGGAAATTGGACCGACTGGGAAGCCGAAGAAAAAGACGCTGTCAAAACATTTTTATTGGCCTGGTGGACCGACTCTATGGAAAACCGCTATTTTGACACAGCAGATTTTCATGCACTTTATGCCCTTTTGGAAGACATTGAGATTTTATTTGAACACTGGCCCATTTCTTTAGAAAACCACAGCTTCCAAAACATGGTTCACTGTATCCGGTACTACTATTCCAGGCTGATCAACCAAAATTCTCCTGCCAAGGTATTCCCTGAGCATACCACCCAGCAGCTATTGGCCTGGATGAGTACACAAAAAGAACAGCTTAGAACCGGAATTGACTACTTTGAGGGCATCGACCCTGCTTTTGCAAAAAGGATTGCCGACACCCTGAACATGCTTGAACAGCATCCCTGGGAGGAGCAACAAAACGCTCATTCTCTTGAAAAGGTTAAGCTCAAAGGCAGGCGAAAAAAGGATGTTCCCAATGAAGGCTATGTCTATTTCGCTATTGGGTCCTACGTCCTGAAAAAAGAGGATTTCCTAACAAGTTTGGGAATGCTTCCAGATACTTTTGGTTTCTCGGGATTGGGCGTCAATAAACCTCGTCTGAATTGGAAAATCACTACACCTATGACCCAAAATCTCGATCTATTTGAGATGACGCGGGACATCATGTATCGATTGATGCCGATAAAAGACCGCCTGATTGCGCTCAAAAAAGCCCATCCTGACCTGGATTACGTATTGGAACTGGTGTTTTGGATCGGTAATGATAGCATTCCTGCGCTTTATTTTGAAAATGATTTGTTCCTTTTTTTTGGCGAAATCGGTGCCAGATTTGACTGCGACATGTATTTAGCAGGGTGATTGACTAAAAAATAAAACCAAATGGCATTTCCTAAAAAAGGCACAAGAAAAATAACCATTGAAGGCAATGTTTACAGCTACTTTGTAGCGTTACCTGAGCCTTTTCTCACGGTCTATGTTCAAAAGGCAGAAGGCAAATGTGCACTTTTAATAGGATATTTTGATTCGCAGACCATTACGCCCCATATCATTCGGCAAGTCATAGAACTGGGTATAGCCAATGGTTGGCATGAAAGTGATACGGGAGAGTTTCGGATGGGGCATTTGGACGATAAGATTGACAAAACCAGATAAAGCAAATGGCACCAGAACTTAAAATCGCCATAACCAATCTTTACACGACTTTTGCGCATTATCCTTTTCGCCCAGAAATCGATGGCTGCCCTTGTTGTGTCTCTGCGCAAGACCAGCAGAAACTGTCTGGGAAGGCCTTAAACCTGATGGAATCCGAAGACCTTTCTCACTATTCCTTCAAAGCGATGACCACCTGGGGCGATGTAGAAGATTTCAAACACTTTTTGCCCCGACTTTTAGAACTCTCTGCTACCACGGGCCTTGCCTATGGTCACGAGGTTGTGCTCGGAAAATTGGAGTACGCAAAATGGAACGATTGGGAAGAAACAGAAAAGGATGCCATCCGCTCCTTTTTACTGGGCTGGTGGACGGAGTCACTTACAAATAAAGAAACCTGGGGCTTGCTGCAAATTAAGGACTTATACCCATTCTTCGGCGATGTAGCTCCTTTCCTCGAGCGCTGGAGTATTGATTTCAATGACCATAGCTTCCGAAATTTGATTCACTTCATCCTGAGTAACTACCACGATTTGATTGAAGGAAAATCCCACTTTAAGGAATTTGCCCCTGAATCCATCAACAAGCTTTTGAGCTGGATCGTGGCAAAAAAAGAGCTCCTTGAACAGGGTTTTTATCACTTTGAGGCCACTGATCTTGAATTTGCGCAAAAAATTTCTGACACACTGTACATGTTGGATTGGGTACCGTGGCCGGAGTCAAATCAACTATAATCATTTCATCAAGATGTAATTAGCTTGAGAAAAACTCAAAAAACAACTAGTCATGACCCGTAAAATAAGCGCTTACCGCTCATTAATGCTCCTCGTCAATCAAGACGAAAATGATCATCCACTCAAAGACATTGCGCTTCTTTTGGGAAGTGCCCTGGTAGACTGGCCGACCGACAATAGCCACGATATTGTTAAATGTATCCAGGAATTTAAGGACTACTTTGGTGACCCATTCACTTTTGTGGATGGAAGGATCATCAATATCATACATTTTCCCACTTATTCGTCCTGGCGAGGCGAAGCTGGTTGGGCTATCACCAAGATGATTGAACTTTCAATCAAACATTTCGATACTGGGGATTTTGACGCCATCGTTGACCGGGTGCTCAGCTATTATGAGCAAAAATTCTTGCTGACCAGCAAACAAGAACCAATCAGGAGTACCGGTTATGCTCGTTTTGAACTCTGTTCAGACATCCTGAGGGAAGCGGATTTTATGCATTGGCTCGGACTGGAACCCGACGAATTCGGCTGCACCGATAATACCGAATTCGACGGCACAAAAACTACCATTTGGAGAATTCGCACTCCAATGACCCTAAATACGGTTTCAGCCAACCTGATTCGAAGAATCGTGAACCGCCTGATCCCCATTAAAGACCGCTTGATTGCCTTAAAACAAGCGCATCCCGATTTAATCTGTGAGCTGAACGTGGTACTTTGGAGCAATCCACTGGATTTATACATCGACATGGACAATGAAACGCTACAGTTCCTTGCTGAAATCGGGGCCGAGTTTCGCAGTGAAATGTTCGTTATTTAGCCCTTCCGAAACTCCTTCGGCGACTTCCCCGTCACCCCCTTAAACACCCTCGAAAAATACGCCGGATCCTTGTAATTCAGAGAATACGCAATCTCCGAAATACTATATTCCGTATGCAACAAGTGTTTTTCTGCTTCAAGAATAAAAAACTGCTGCACCACTTGCGAGGCTGTTTGACCAGCTACCTGTTTGCACACTCGATTCAGGTGGACGTCGGTGATTCGCAAGTCCCGGGCGTATTCCTGGATGGACTTTTGTGGCGAGCGGGACTGGCGGATGTTTTGCCGAAAGGCGTTGTAATAATCAGTACTGCGTGAGCCATTGGTCTCTTTTTGACCGGAAATAGAGCCATACATGCGAAAAACCTCGGTCAACAAGAGCGTCAGGTAACTTTGCAGCACCAGTTTTTTTTCTGGCAACTCGTGCAACAACTCGGTGTTTAAATGCTGAATGATTTGGGTAATTTGTTTAAACCGATCCGCATCTCCTGCCGCCTGCAAGACCAACACTTGGTTGAGCCCCAGCGGAATTTGTGGCGAGTTGTAAAAAATCGTTTCGATAAAGTCTTGCGAAAGGGTCAGCACCATTCCCTGCACATCCGAACTCAAAACAAAACCATGCAGGGTGTTTTCGGGTAAAATCAAAAGGCTGGCCTCCCGAAGTTCCAATTGTTGATTTTGAAGTTGCAATTGTACAAATCCACTTTCAAACAAAAATACTTGGAATAAATGCGCGTGGCGATGCATGTCGATGCGCCAATCGTGTTTTTTGCTACGGTATTCAATGGTTTCACAATGCATAAAATTGGGCAATGCAAAATCCCGCGGTTCGCCGTACAAGCCATAGAGTTGCTTTTGTGCTGGCATCAATGTTTGATTTGTACAAAAAAATGGCTAAAAAACACAAATATACAATCCTTTTTGCACGCCAAGATCATCCTATCTTTGTCCAAGTCAATTTGTTTGTCAACACCTACATCACATGCATCACCACACCCGAATCGGCATCATTGGCGCCGGACCAGCAGGCCTTACCCTTGCCCTCTTGCTGCAACGCGGCGGCATTCCTTGTGTCATTTTGGAAAACCGGAGTCGCGACTACGTGCAAAACCGCGTTCGGGCTGGCCTGTTGGAGCAAAACACCGTAGACCTCCTGCGTGAATTGGGTGTAGCAAATCGACTAAATGAGGAAGGTTTGGAACACCACGGTGTTATCCTGTCTTTCAATGGCCAACGCACTCGGGTACCTTTTCATGAATTGACCGGAGGCCGGGGGATTACCATTTACGGCCAGCAAGAAGTGGTCAAAGACCTGATTGCTACTGCCCTCAGCCGGGGGATTGACATTCTTTTTGAAGCCGATGCGACCCTGATTGAAGGCATTGAAAGTGAGCAACCCCTGATTCATTTTACCCAAAATGGATCGGCAGATACTTTGTCATGCGATTTTGTAGCGGGTTGTGACGGTTTTCATGGTATCTCCCGCAAAACCATGCCTGAGGGATCTTACCGCGAATTCCGCCATGAATATCCATTCAGTTGGTTGGGCATCCTGGCCAATGTAGCCCCCTCATCGGACGAACTGATTTATGCCTATCACGAGCGGGGCTTTGCCCTACACAGCTTGCGATCCAATGCAGTCAGTCGCTTGTACATTCAGGTCGACAATGATGACAAAATTGAAGCATGGCCAGATGAGCGCATCTGGGAAGAATTGTCCATTCGCTTGGGTACGGAGGGCTGGACGCTGGAACGCGGGCCCATTTTTGAGAAATCCATCACTCCCATGCGCAGTTTTATGATCGACAACATGCAGCATGGTCGACTCTTCTTGGCGGGTGATGCCGCGCACATCGTGCCTCCCACGGGTGGGAAAGGTTTGAACCTGGCAGTGGCGGATATTCGTTGGTTGGCAGGGGCTTTGATCCATTTTTATACAACCCAACAAACTAACCTGCTGGAACAATATTCAAGCAATTGTCTGCGCCGCATCTGGCGGGCCCAGGATTTTTCCAACTTTATGACGCGGTTGTTCCACAAAGAAGTTGAACATGGTTCTTTTGAAAACCTGCTACAAAAGGCTAAATTTGATTACATCGGCATTTCGAAGGCGCAAGCCACCACGATTGCCGAAAATTATGTAGGCATAGCGCATTTTTAATTTTTTTGTTTTGCTTCAAATGGCCCAATTTTACCTGCATTTCGTTCCGAAAATGCTCATTTAGCGCTGCTAAACTCCGCTTTTCGTGCCTCATGCAGGCAAAATTGGACTCATTTTCGCTTAAAACAAAAAAATTAAACATGCGCTTAAAAGACATCTAACTTATGCAATGGATCACCCTGAATAACATCCCCATTCACTACGCGTACCAGGATCAGCAACAGGTCCGCACCTTTGTGTTTGTCAACTCCCTGGGCACTGATTTCCGAATTTGGGACAAAGTGGTGGAAGAACTAAAGATTTACGGCAACATCCTGCGTTTTGACAAACCAGGACATGGGCTTTCCGGCCTGCCCGAGCGCGATTTCCAAATCAAAGACTACGCGGAGCTCACCCTGGCTCTGATGGATGCGCTACAAATTGAAAAAGCGGTCTACATTGGCTTATCCATCGGTGGGGTCATCGGCCAATACCTAGGGGTGCATCACCCTGAACGTTTTGAAAAACTGATTCTGAGTAACACCGCGCCTAAAATTGGTACCCAGGAATCCTGGAATACCCGTATCGAAAAGGTACAACAAGAAGGCATCGTCAGCATTGCCGATATTGTGATGAAGGTCTGGTTTTGGAGGCAT
>JAAFHQ010000609.1 GCA_013298445.1 Chitinophagales bacterium
TAAATCCCCGCCTTATCCCGTGCCAAAACCGCTGGAATCTGTTTGCTGATGTAATTCCGCAATTGACTGAAAGGCAGGTATTCATCCACTATTGGCAGTGGTTCAGCCATAATATCCCCTACCGGACGGTCGCCGTTGCGCAAGGGGTTCTCCAGCAAAAAATTGAGCACTGCGCTTTCTGAAAGGGAGCCGACGATGGTTTCTTCATCCACAACCGGCAACTGAGAGATGTCGTGGCTTTTCATCAAATCAAAAGCTGAACGCACCGTATCGTTTTGTCGAACCGTATAAAAAGACTTTTCCTGTTTGCGGGTGATGATGTCTTTCACGCGCAATTCGGTATCCAAAAAGCCCCGTTCGCGCATCCAGTCATCGTTGTAAATTTTGCCTACATAACGGCTCCCATGGTCGTGGATGACCACTACCACAATATCATCAGCGGTAAGTTGGTCTTTGAGTTGCAACAAACCAGCCAAGGCCGAGCCTGCAGAATACCCCAACATGATACCTTCTTCCCGAGCCAGGCGCCGAGCCATTAGTGCGCCGTCCTTATCGGTCACCTTTTCCAGGTGGTCGATGATGTCAAAATCGATGTTTTTGGGGATGATGTCCTCCCCTATCCCTTCGGTGATGTAGGGATAAATTTCTTTTTCATCGAACACCCGGGTCTCGTGGTATTTTTTCAATACAGACCCGTAAGTATCGATGCCCCAGATTTTCACATTTGGGTTTTGCTCCTTCAAATAGCGTCCAGTACCAGAAATGGTTCCGCCTGTGCCAACGCCGGTAATCATGTGGGTGATCCGGCCATCGGTTTGTTTCCAGATTTCCGGGCCGGTACTTTCGTAGTGCGCCTGGCGGTTGGAAAGGTTGTCGTACTGATTGCACCAGTAACTATTGGGAATTTCCTTGCTTAAACGCGATGCCACTGAGTAATAGGACCGGGGATCATCCGATTCCACATTGGTGGGACATACAATGACCTCGGCACCCAGGGCACGCAGCAAATCCATTTTTTCCTTGGATTGTTTATCCGTGGTCGTAAAAATACACTTGTAACCCTTGACCGCAGCGGCAATCGCTAGCCCCATCCCGGTGTTACCCGAGGTACATTCGATGATGGTGCCACCTGGCTTCAAATCCCCACGCCCCTCGGCGTCGAGCACCATTTTCAGCGCCATGCGGTCTTTAATGGAATGCCCGGGATTGAAGGTTTCTACTTTCATCAACACCGTGGCGGGAATTTCCGCTACAACTTTGTGCAATTGAACCATTGGGGTATTGCCGATGGTGGAAAGGATATTTTTGTGGAAATCCATGCCTTATTGGTAATATTTAATTTTTACAAAAAAGTTGGCATCCTTCGCTCCCAGTAACTTCGCCGTATTGGGGGAAAGGATTACCACCAGGTTGGTAGAATAGGAAGTGGCGGGAATTTTACCCAACACTTCAGCATAAACGGTTCTTTTGGTCACGGGGTTGTGTAGTTCGATGATAGAACCTTTAGCGGCTTTGTCGTGTAGGGCGTAATAGTTCCGTGCCGCTGGTGCTTCTTTTTGCCACACCGCTATTCCCTGCTGAGCGTTGACCTTTTTCTTTTTATTCTCAGCGTAGGCCTCAAATGTTTTTTTGAGATCGGCCACTTTTTTCAAGGAAGGGGGTAAAGTTGGCCGGGTATGCCATTCCGCTGGAATTGCCTGAGGACTCATCCAGCCGATGTGGATCAATTGACCGGGTTGCAAGCTGCCTTGTTTCAGTTTTGCCCGGGCTTTGATGGTGTCTTCAGGCATACGAAAGTAAACTTTGCTGAGCCTGAATAGGTTATCACCTTTTTTTACCCGATAATATACTGGCGTATAAAGCCGGGGATTGAATTTTGGCTCCCGATACCGGATAATTGCCCGGTTTGGAATCACCACTTTGATGCTTTGTTTAGGGCTTACGACGTCAAAATTCAGACTGGGATTGAGGTTGCGCAATTCGTCCATCTTTAACCCATAGAACTTGGCCAGCGAAAAGATTGTTTGCCCTTTTACAATCTTGTGTTCAAATATTTTTTCTTCGTTGGCACTGACACTCAGGATAATGGTATCTCTCGGAGTCAAATAACGCAGGCTGTCCCCGGTTGCAAAAAGGTAGCCAGGCAACAAGAGCAATAAGATTTTCCACATAGTTTTCAGTATGTTTGGAGTTTAATAATTTACCATTTTTACAGGCTTTTAAACCCTTGCAAAGGTATGAAAACTCTTGGTATTATCCCGGCTCGATATGCGTCAACCCGCTTTCCAGGAAAACCCCTGGCGGATCTCAACGGCAAGTCACTCATCCAGCGCGTGTACGAAAGGGTAATGGCTGCACCCGCCCTGGATGAAGTAGTGGTGGCGACCGATGACCAACGGATTTTTGATCATGTCCTGGCTTTTGGAGGAAAAGTAATTATGACCAGTGAAGCCCACCAAAGTGGTACCGACCGTTGTGCTGAAGTAGCCCAATCTTTTCCCGATTATGAAGTGGTACTCAACGTGCAGGGGGATGAACCCTTTTTAGATTATGAGCAAATTGAAAAAGTAGCCAATCCCTTGCGGCGAGGCCTGGCCCAAATTGCCACCCTGGCGATGCCTATTCATGATGAAACTGAATTGTTCAATCCAAATGTGGTCAAAGTAGTTTTTAATGCTCAAAAACTGGCGCTTTATTTTAGCCGCAGCACCATTCCCTACCTGCGCAATTTGCCTCAGGAGGAATGGCTAGCCCAAGGCGTTCATTTTCGGCATATAGGTTTGTATGGGTATTTGCGCTCAACCTTGTTAGAAATTGCGCCACTTCCCTTGGCAGAATTGGAAAAATTGGAAGCGCTGGAGCAGTTGCGCTGGTTGTACCACGGCAAATCCATCTATGTGGAACTGACCGATCAAGCCATTGTAGGCGTAGATACACCTGAGGATTTGGAGAAGGCTAAAAGAATTTTTATTTGAGCGCAGGTTTAAATTTAGTTCCTCACTAGCTTGCAGGATTGGGTCTTGTTTTTAGCTTTTGTTTTACCTTTTATACTCAATAACATTTGAAAAATGGAAAAAAGATTTGCCAGCATCGGCGACACGCAAGAAAAAAAAATCACGTTTTCAGAAATCGCTAAAAACGTCTATGCCTATACCACCGAAGGCGACCCCAACAGTGCTGTGGTCATCGGTGACGACAGCGTTTTGGTGATGGAAGCCCAAGCAACGCCCGTCATGGCAAATGCTTTGATAGAAAAAATCAGAACGGTGACGGACAAACCGATAAAGTATCTGATTTTGAGTCATTATCATGCAGTACGCGTTTTGGGCGCATCGGCTTTTCATGGAGCTGAAATTATTGCTTCAGACAAAACGCTTGAAATGATACACGAGCGTGGCGAACAAGATTTTAAAAGTGAAACAGATCGTTTTCCGCGCCTTTTTAGGTCTGTTGAAAGTATTCCACACTTGACTTATCCTACCCAAACGTTTTCAAAAGACATGACCATCCATTTGGGAAAAAGACGGGTTGAACTCAAACACTTGGGCGCAGGACATACCCGTGGTGATATCATTGCTTGGATACCCGATTGTAAGGCTCTTTTTAGTGGCGACTTATTGGAATATGGTGCAACGCCTTATTGTGGTGACGCTCAATTGGCAGAATGGCCCGCAACATTGGCTAAAATCGCAGACTTAAAAGCTGAAACGGCTGTTCCTGGACGAGGAAATGCCTTGTTTAATGCAGAAGAAGTCAATGAATCGATCAATAGCACGACAAAATACGTGACAATGCTACTTGAAGCGGCAAAAGCTGCCGTTGCCAAAGGCTTGGATTTGACAGAGGCTTATCGGGAAATATATGCTGAATTGAAACCGATTTTTGGCGATTATGTGATTTTTGAACACTGTATGCCGTTCAATGTCACCCGTGCGTATGAAGAAGCGCAAGGCATCAAACACCCTAAAATTTGGACGGCGGAGAAGGATAAAGAAATGTGGTTTGCCTTGCAGGCGAGTATCTAATGTTAAAATTGGACACCTATTGAAATAGCATTTAAACCCAATGTTTCAACACCAAACATATCCCTTTAAAAAACCGCCTGAATTAAGCGGTGAAAAAGCTAAAACTTACGATGTCGTTGTCGTAGGCGGTGGTCCGGTTGGCTTAACATTGGCTTTGTCATTGGCAAAACAAGGCATTAAAACGGTACTCTTAGATGACAACAACCAAGTCAGTGAGGGCAGTCGAGCGATTTGTTTTGCCAAACGCAGTTTAGAGATTTTTGACAAATTGGGCGTTGCCAAACCCATGATCGAAAAAGGCGTACAGTGGAACGTCGGACGCATTTTTTTCAAAGAAGATGAAATTGACCGCTTCGACCTT
>JAAFHQ010000611.1 GCA_013298445.1 Chitinophagales bacterium
CACGGCAGCTGTACTTTTACACCCACTGTCCTTAAAGGTGGCAGTTACGGTATAGGTAGTGCTCGAAGTGGGTTGGGCTACTATTCCGTAAGCGTTTTCGCCCGTACTCCACAAAAAATCTACATCCTGATAATCAACTTTGGCCGATAGGTCAATTTCTGCTCCAGGGCAAATCCACAGATCTGGCCTCAATTGCACTGTATAATTGGGAATTACCTTCCAGACTTCATTTTGTACCCATTGCCAGGTGCAAGTACCGGTTTTTACTTGGGCTACAAATTTTGTAGTGGTGGATAGATTGGGTGGGGGCGTATAACTAAGGCTCGTGGCCCCTGCAATTGTCTCAAACGGGTTCATTTGTTTGGTAAGGGGGTTATAGGTCGATTTCAACCAACGGTATTCTATCGGGCTGTTGCAGGTCGTAGAGGGTAGAACTGAAAAAGTGATTGTGGTTGGCGTGTTATTTGGCGTGCACAAATTCGTTTCGGTGCCACGGGTATTTAGGCTTCCAGCATTTAAGCCATCGCAGCATAAAGGGTTCTCTTTCTTATCCGTTGTAAGGCGTTTATTCAAATCTATTGTATTCTCTTTAAATGCCTTCCCTGCAAAACCACAATTAATCACCATAAATACCCATAAAAGGCTGGGGAGAATGAAGCGGGGCTTCAAGATGGATCGATTTACAAAAATGGAAAGAAATGAATTGCTCATTGTGAAAAGGTATACTTGGGAATGAGGGAGGAATCCCGATGCGTTGCTCATGAGGATAGTAAAAAAGCTTCAAGAATGCAGTCCAATGCTCAAAACTACTTAAATGTTCCTACTCCCCCACTCACTTCCCCTTCCTGAAATAATTGTCACAGCCATCCACATAGCTGTCATTGAACTCCAGCACATCCTTACAAAACAAAATCCGGCCCACTACCTGGGGTACCAGCGGCTCGGTTTTGATCACAAACAATACAGGGTCGCCGCGAAAAATTTTCCAGCGCGCCGTTTGGGTGATTTTGCCACTCTCTTTTACAATCAAGGTATGATCGGCTTTGAACTCAATGCTCAGGCATTTGAAGTCCTCGCCATTGGCTTTTTCGGTTCTCCAAAAACAAGTGATGTACTCCCAGTCCCATACGCCGAGCAAGGCACTCTCGGTAGCTACGGAATCTCTGGAAATGCTGCGGTGGCAAGACACCAAATTGAGCTCAGCGGGAGCTGGAGCGGCAGCTTCATTGCAGGCGTTTTCTTCTTTTTCGGGTGCTGGCTCATCCGGGTTGCAGTTCGTCAATACTAGGAACAAAAAAAGCGACAGGCTGAAAATGCGGTAGCGTGGCATAGAATTTTTCGCAAAAGATAAGCGATTTTGGGTTGTTAGTCCACATTCAGTTTGTTGTTATTCCCTTTATCCTATAATTTTGGAACTTACCTACCTCCACTTCATGTCAAAACTGCTACATCAGTCAAAGGCAAGATTCATCCTTGCCGTCCTATTCCTCACTTTCCTAGGAAACTCATGCCGCAAAGAGCAAGAGTTGATCAATCCTAGTCTTCAATCTGAAAACCTGCCTCCAGTACCCAGCAATCCAACCCTGCCCTTTGCAATTCTGGAGGGCGAATTGCTGCAAAATGGCCGCCCAGTCCAATTCAAAGGGGTGAATGCACTCAATACCTTTGGCATTGGTGATCACACGCTGATGGACGAATGGCACATTGAAATCGTCAGAGAATTCATAGGCAACCTCCGTGAGCAGCCCATCGCAGGGGATGCCATTCAGGGAGCCAATGGGGCCTGGTTGCATCCCTTGCAAAACATCGTTGATGAAAACAGGCGCCACCAGCAGGTTACCATTCTGTGCCCATTCGGCTGGGTGGATCAAACTGGCAAACAAACCCTTTTCACTGGTCTCAATCCTTCCGCTCAAAGTTTTTACAGTCAGTACAAACTTAAAATGAAGGACATTGCCAGTCATTTTAAAGGCCAGCCGGATGTTTGGATTGAGGTCTGGAATGAACCCTACCATTGGAACAACGAAAACGGCTACAGCCATGAACTTTGGCTCAAAGACCAAAAAGACATGGTTGATAATTTAAGGAGGGTTGTAGGTTTTGAAAACATTATTCTGGTGCCAGGAAATGAACAAGGACAATCCGAAAGCGCCATTTTATCCAAAGGCAATGAGTTGCTGGCTGGGCGTTACAACCTGCTGTTCGATTTGCACGCTTACGAAAAATGGTTGATCAATACCAGCGAAGCTGGCATCATCCAAAGAATACAGACGCTGAAAAACCGTAAATGTGCAATCATGTTCGGCGAAATAGGCGTAATCAATTCAAGCGGCTTGATGCCCACCGAAACATTCCTATCTGCCGTGGATGCTACAAAAAGTACAACTTTGGCCTGGCTTTGGAACAAGAACAGCAGTGATCAAAACGCATTGCTCGACGATTTGGGCCAGGAAAACAACTTCAACAACAACAATTGGGGCAGCACATTTAGGCGATTTTTAGAGGATTAAATGCTGTCGATTTTCCACAAAACCGCACATTGAATGCGAGATTGTGCTTTTGTCTAAAAAGTCTTTCTATTTTTGAAACGAAGTAATCTTTTTGTTAAAGAGCGAATTCACCCGACATCATGAAAACCAAACACTTTCTGCTTTGTGCACTGATCAGTGCGGCCAGTACACTTTGGGGTCAAAGCACCTATCAACTCCAGGGCAAAGTCACCAATGCCCAAAATGCGCCGCTCGATCTGGTTGCCATTTCCCTCTTGAGTTCAGCGGACTCCAGTATCCTCAAATCGGTTTACTCGGATGAGGATGGTAGTTTTGTGTTTTCCGGGGTTGCCTCGGGCGCTTATTTCATCAAAGCCTACCTACTGGGTTATGCCGAATACCGTGGAGGAAAACTGGTGGTAGAGGGCCAGACTACTACCCTCCAGCTTCCAGGTATTCAATTGCAAGAAAGCATCAAACAACTCCAGGAGGTGACTGTGGCTTCCAAAACACCTTACATAGAGCGCAAAATCGACCGCACCATTGTCAACGTAGATGCTTTGCTGGCCAATGCAGGCAGCAACGCCCTCGAAGCGCTGGAACGCGCACCCGGCATCGCCGTGGATCAGAATGGGGTGATCACCCTCAAAGGCCGCGCCGGAGTGGCTGTGTTCATCGACGACAAACCAACTTACCTGTCGGGTGCCGAGCTGGAAAACTACCTCAAGTCCTTGCCCACAGGTACCGTCAAACAAATTGAAATCATGACCAATCCGCCCGCCAAATACGAAGCAGCGGGCAATGCGGGGGTAATCAATATTGTGCTGAAAAAAAACCGGGCTCCGGGTTTCAACGGCAATACCAACCTCAGTATGCAACGAGGGAGGTATACACGCAGCAACAACAGTTTGAACCTCAATTTTAACCAAAAAAAGATCAGCCTTTCGGCCAATCTTAACGGTGGTTTTCGCAACTCCTTCCAGGATCTGAACATCAACCGTTTTTACAAAAACCCCGACGAGACGCCCAGTTCTTCTTTTGCTCAAAATTCCTTCATCGTCCAAACTGGGCAATCGGCCAATGCCAAACTCGGCCTGGATTATTACCTCTCCGACCGCACGACCATCGGCATATCTGCCAAGGGTTTGTTCAGCCCCTCGGGTTCCAATACCGACAACAATGCCCAGGTGGCTGGTGCCGACCGCAAGTTGCTGCAGTTTGTCGACGCCCTGAACCTGGACGATGGCAAATTCAACAACGGGACCTTTAATACCTATTTTAAGCGACAATTGGATTCCCTTGGCAGTAGCCTCACCGTCGATGCCGATTATGTGGTCTACGCTTCGGACCGCGACCAGGTCTTCAACAATTTTATCCTCAATCCCAGCCGGGTCTTGTTGTACCAGGATCGCATCAATGGCCAGTTGCCTTCCGATATCAGCATTTACGCCGCGAAGGCGGATTATGTCAAACCTTTGGGCAAGGATGCCAAATTTGAGGCAGGGCTCAAATTTGCCTTCACCAAAACCGACAATGAAGCAGCCTACACCAACACCATCGATGGCGTCACAACGCTCAACTACGACCTGAGCAATCGTTTTTTGTACGACGAATGGATCCACGCTGCCTACGCGAATTACTCCCGCAGCATCGGTCGCTGGGGAATCCAGGCCGGGCTTCGGGCCGAAACCACCAGTTTGAGTGGCGACCAGTTGGGTAACCCGGAGCGGCCCGCCAGCAGTTTCAAGCGCAGCTATACCAATCTTTTTCCCACCTTTTACGCGACCTGGAACGCCGATTCCCTGGGGCACCATGTATTTGCTTTCTCCTTTGGGCGACGCATTGACCGGCCTTATTTTCAGGACCTAAATCCTTTTGTGAGCCCCTTGGATAAG
>JAAFHQ010000612.1 GCA_013298445.1 Chitinophagales bacterium
GCGCAATTTTTTTTCCAATTCTTTCACCACCTTGCGAATGACCTCGCGGGCGGTTTCGCGGGTTTGGGCGGGCAGCACTTTTTTCAAACTCAATAAGGTGCTGACCAAATGCACATCCGCTTGTAAGGTTTCCAATAATTCGGGCTGCAACAACATCTGGTGCAAACGCAAGCGCTCCAGGGCATCTTTTTGCATCAATTGCACCACCGGGGCGGGAAAATACTTGCGGATGTCCCCCAACCAACGCGTCACATTGGGCGAGGAACTACCCAGGCCACGCTCACGTTCGCTGTCGTACAAGGCATCCAGGACTTTGTCCATGCCCTGTTCCTCCTCCCCTAGCCCGATGCTATCTTTGGGGTCAGCATTTTGCCCGAGTACCAGTCGCCAGCGTTTGAGTTGTTCTTCTTTGTCCATATTTTCCTAATCACTACCAAAAATGGAAAAAATTACTGAATTTCGGGGTTAATAAATTGGGTAGCAAAAATAGCACCCCAAAACCATGTCAGAGTGAAGCAAGAAGAAGCCTGGAAAGATACTGAAAAGGATCAGCATAAGGCATTGAAGTCAATTTCGCCCTACCGCATCATCATCCCCGCCTTACTCGGCCTTGCCGGAGTATTTTACATGTTGTGGCGCAATTTTGATCCTGAAGAGTTCAAACGCATCCAATGGACGAGTCATGTTTATTTTTGGATTGGAATGGGGGCTATAACCGTGTTGATTCGGGATTTGTCCTATGCCTTCCGCTTGCGGGCTTTGACCAATAAGGAACTTTCCTGGTGGAAGTGCATCGAGATTGTGATCATCTGGGAGTTTAGTTCGGCGGTTTCACCCTCCGCCTTGGGTGGTTCAGCGGTAGCTTTTTTTATTTTGTCGCAGGAAAAACTTTCCGTAGCCCGCACTGTGACTATTGTGACCTACACCATTGTCTTGGATGCGTTGTTTATGCTCTGCACCTTGCCCATTTTATTCCTCGTTTTTGGATTTGATATTTTACGGCCAGGTGCGCAGTCTTTTGGCGATTTGGGGCAATGGGGTTATTTGGCCTTGGGCTTTTACATCTTCATGATTGTGTATTCTATCATTTTTGCTTACGGTATTTTTTGGGGACCCCAGCAGATGAAACGTTTGTTGGGCTGGGCTACCAATAACCGTTTGCTGCGGCGGTTTCAGCAAGGAGCGATTAAGCTTGGCGAGGATTTGGTTACCGCATCCAAAGGACTAAAAGAGCAAGGCTGGCGCGTTCACCTCCAGGCGGTAATTGGAACCTTGTTGGCCTGGGTTTTCCGTTTTTTGCTGATCAGTTGTTTGGTCATTGCTTTTACGCCCGAGTTACCCTTGACTTTGAGTTTTCAAAGTGAGTTGTATGCACGGCTCCAAACCATGTTTTTCGTAATCATGTTCAGTCCAACTCCGGGCGGAGCGGGGATCATCGAGCTGGCTTTTAACGGTTTCCTGACCGATTATGTGCACAGCAATACCCACGCCACGGTGATTTCGACAATCTGGCGACTGATGTCGTATTATTTGTATTTGGCGGCGGGAGCACTGGTGGTGCCTAACTGGATTAGAGAGGTGTTTCAGGGGAAAAGGGAGCAGTAATATGCAAAAATACCACTTGTATGGATCACCAAGTGATATCTATATTTTCTTTTGTGCAAACCCCCAAGCAATTAAAACCACACCAAGCGTAAACAGCGCTCCCGGGAGTCGAGTATTAGGCCACCATTCACCAGTTGTATCCAAACCAGCCATTGTTGTGATTGTCCCGACAATTGAAATGATCATTCCATGCGCAATTTTCCAATTGCCTTTTCGATTGGCGGTTCTATGGGCACGTTCATGTGCAGCTATGCGGATATCTTCATGGTATTTTTCAGTAACGCCAATATTGTTGAGTTTTTTCCTGATCTGATACTTGTTGGGATTTCTATGTAAATACCAGTCTTTAATCATTTGAATTAGTTCTTCGAGCTTTTTTTCGTCTAATTCATTGGCATACCTTATTCGATCTGCCCTATTTTTCTCTTTTGCCTTAAGTAAGCGCTCATGATAAAGTTTGATTATTTTTTCAACCTCATCAGGCAACAACCCTTGTTCAAGGAGTAAAGTCTTTATTTCTTCTTCATTTTTGCCCATTTTCTTCCAAATTGGGACAAACTGCAAGTGTTTTTGTAATTTTCTGTGCATTAAATAATGGGAATTGATTAAGCTATTCATTTTGGTTTCATCGCACTAATCTATTATTATAATTCAAAAAGCAGCAGCTTTGATTTATTAAATATTTTTCACCATAGTAAAAATCCCCCGGAATTCCTCCTTAATATTGGCCAAATCAATCCAACGCTTGTAAAGCATTTTATACCCATTTTTTACATAAAAATCCAGATTGTACGCATTGCTATCCATCACCCGCAGCCACAAATACTCTGCCTTGGCCAGCTGCGCCTGTTGGTCCGCAAATTCCATCAATAATCTACCAACTCCCTTCCCCCTTGCTGCTTCGCTCAGGTAAATTTTATCCAAAGAGACCGCATTGCAAAAAGGGGTGTCCGGAATTGGTGCCTCAAAAATAAGTTTCAGGTAACCCGCAATAGTATCGTCCTCCAGCCTCGCGAAATAATAATGGTGTTGAGGCTTGGCCAAATGTTGTTCCAACATCTCCACATTGTTGATGTAAGCCAGATAAGCCGTTCCCTCATCGTGCCAGAGGTAGCGAAAATAAGGCAAATACGTTTCTTCCACCACCCTTTGCAGGGTCAAAATATCCTGGGGTAAAACCCGTTCTATCCGTACCATAACGCAAAATTTTATTGTACTTTTGGCCCGTACCTAACCAAATTACCATGCAAGACGCCGCTGTAGACCAGATGGTTTTCAACCGCGCAGGCTTTTCTGACGAGTTACTGCTCAGCCTGTACAGCCAACTGCTTTATCCACGCCTGATCGAAGATAAGATGCTCAAGTTGCTTCGCCAAGGCAAAGTGAGCAAATGGTTTTCTGGCATTGGTCAGGAGGCCATTTCCGTAGGGGCAACTGCCGCCTTGTTGCCCGATGAAATGATCTTTCCCATGCACCGCAATTTGGGGGTATTCACCGTGCGCGAGGTGCCTTTTGACCGCTTGTTTGCCCAGTGGCAAGGCAAGTATTCCGGGTACACCAAAGGACGCGATCGTTCTTTCCATTTTGGCACTTTAGAACACCATATAGTTGGCATGATCTCCCACCTGGGGCCACAACTTTCGCTGGCGGGAGGAGTGGGTTTGGCCCATAAACTCTCGGGTGAAGGGCGGGTAAGCCTAGCTTTTACCGGTGATGGCGCCACCAGCGAAGGCGAATTCCACGAAGCGCTCAATGTAGCCGCTGTGTGGCAATTGCCGGTGATTTTTTTGATTGAAAACAATGGCTACGGCTTGTCCACGCCACCAACTGAACAATACCGTTGCGCCCAATTGGCCGACAAAGGCATCGGCTACGGCATGAAAGCCCTGACCATTGATGGCAACAACATCCTGGAGGTGTACCGCACGGTGTCTGAACTGGCCCAATCCATGCGCGAAAACCCCGAACCTGTGCTGCTGGAATGTATGACCTTCCGCATGCGGGGGCACGAGGAGGCTTCCGGCACCAAATACGTACCCAAAGCCCTGATGGATCACTGGGCCTTGCGCGACCCGCTGAGCAATTACGAGCGTTTTTTGATGGAAGAAGGGTTGTTGACGGAAGCGAGCAAGAAGGAGTTGACGGCCAAGTGGAAAAAACACATCGAAGCGGGTTTGCAACAGGCATTTGAGGAAGGGGATCCCCAAAATGAGTTGGCCGAGGAGTTGGCAGACGTGTATGCGCCTTATGTGCCCCAGCTTACAACTCCAAAGACCGAGCAAAAAAGTGACAAACGATTTGTCGACGCCCTTTCCGATGGCCTCCGCCAGGCCATGGAAAAACACGACAAACTCATCCTGATGGGCCAGGACATTGCCGATTACGGCGGGGTATTCAAAATCACGGATGGTTTTGTGGCGCAGTTTGGCAAGGAGCGGGTGCGCAATACACCACTTTGCGAAAGTGCCATCGTGGGTGCCGCCTTGGGCTTGAGTCTGAAAGGTTACAAGGCCATGGTGGAAATGCAATTCGCCGATTTTGTGACCTGCGGCTTCAACCAAATCATCAACAACCTGGCGAAACTGCACTACCGCTGGGGTGCCAATGCTGACGTGGTCGTACGGATGCCCTGTGGGGCGGGTACGAGTGCGGGGCCATTCCATTCACAGAGCAACGAGGCCTGGTTTTTTCATACGCCGGGGTTAAAAGTGGTGTATCCTGCTACGCCTTACGATGCGAAGGGGCTTTTGTTGGCTGCTTT
>JAAFHQ010000613.1 GCA_013298445.1 Chitinophagales bacterium
CTCGATCAATATTTTTTACCCACCGACAACCTGATGGGTAGCATGTGGCATCTGCAAAACAATGGCTTCGTACCCGATGCCAATGTTCAGTTGCGCCGAGGAATCGACGCCAAAGTGGTGGCAGCCTGGCGGGCTTTGGGTAGCCTGGGCTCTCCTAACATCAACATTGCCATAGTGGACAATGGTTTTGATCTGACCCACCCCGACCTGAAAAACAAGGTGATCAAACCTTTCGATTTTTGGAACAATAGCCCACAAGTACTTCAGGGTGATGCGCGCTATACCCACGGCACCCCTTGTGCCAGTGTTGCTTTGGCCGCTTCGAACGGTGTTGGCATGGTGGGTTCAGCGCCCAATGCTCGCTTTATTCCGGTCAGCGGCACTTCTTTTAGTGTACGCACCACCGAGTCGATTTTCAACTATTGTGTCAACAATGGTGCAGATGTCATCAGTTGCAGCTGGGGCTCAACCGATCCCAATTACCAATTGAATGCAGAAAAACAACAGATCATCGCCAATGCTGCCCGCCGGGGCCGGAATGGACGCGGCTGTGTGATCCTCTATGCTGTTGGCAACGATAGTTTAAACTACGTCAATTTTTACGCGCAACACCCGGATGTGATTGCTGTCGGTGCTTGTACCAGCCAGGGTATTCATGCGCCTTATTCCAATACCGGGATGGAAGTGACCATTTGTGCGCCCTCCAATGGCGATTGGCCCATCATTGCTGCCCGGGCCTGGTGGGACCAGGGCGATCCCCGCGAACAAGGTGAAAGAAGGTACTGGATCGATGGTTTTAGCAGAGGCAATCAGTACAAACATTTTGGGGGAACTTCGTCAGCTACGCCACTAGTAGCGGGTGTTTGTGCCCTGATGTTGACGGCTAACCCGGATTTGACTGCCCGCGAGGTGAAGCAAATTTTAATCCAGACTGCCGACAAAATTGGCAACCCAGGTGAATACATCAATGGCCATTCGCGCAAATACGGCTACGGAATGGTCAATGCCGAACGTGCAGTAGCCGAAGCCCTGCGCCGCAGAGGTACGTCGACCCCGACCCCGATGCCTATCAACCTTCAACCGATGCCCCCAGCACAGCCGAATCCGCAACCACAAACCCAACCCGTGGTGAGTTCTGGCGGAGGCTCCAGTGTGTTTGAGGTCAATGTGAATCAAAAACCCAGCTCCGGGTGGGGTGTGCAAATCGGGGTGTACAGCAATTATGATAATGTGCTCACCCTAGTGGCCAATTTGAAGCAACATTTTGGTCAACCCGTATTTGTCGTTGTTTCTAACCAAAATGGCCGCCAACTCTACAAAGTGGTAGTAGGTGCCTACGCCAACATCAACGAAGCCAGCATCATGCAAAGTCGTTTGACGCAGGCAGGATATCAGGGCTTTGTGAAAAACCTAGCAGACGTGTAATGAGTTGATGAGTTGAGAAGTTGAGGTGCTTGCTCGCGGCAGCCTCAACTTCTCAACTTCTCAACCCCTCAACTAAACATATGGTTCTTGCAATTGATATTGGCAATAGCAATGTAGTGGTCGCATTACACGATGGCAATTCCTGGTCGCAGGTCTGGCGTATCCCTACCATTACCGAGGCAGATGCAGCTTTGTTTTATGAAAAAAGATTGGCTGATTTGTTGATGGAAGCGGGCCTGCTGCTGGGGCCGCGGCCAAGGGTGGTGGTGAGCAGTGTAGTGCCCCAGTTGACCCAGTCTTTTTTACACATCGCCGAACACCTCTTTGGCCAGCCAGCCCTCAAAGTTGCTCCGCCGATTTACCCGAAGTTGAAATTACAAATTGACCGTCCGAATGAAATTGGCACCGATTTATTGGCCAATGCGGTAGCGGCGCATCATTTGTATCAGCAGGACTGCATTATCGTGGATTTTGGAACCGCGCTCACTTTTACCACCGTTTCTGGCGAAGGGCATATTTTAGGGGTGGCCATTGCCCCGGGCCTAAAAACGGCCATTGCTTCCCTGTTTCAAAAAACGGCCCAATTGCCCGAAGTGCCGCTTACCCTTCCACAAACGCCAATTGGAAAAAACACCGAACACGCCATTCAAAGCGGCATTTTGATTGGCTATGTTGGTTTGGTGCGGCACATGTTGGCTGAAATCCGCCGCGAAGTAGGGGCGCAGTACATTGCGGTAGCCACCGGAGGCCTATCTTCGATTCTTACTCCTTTGCAAGCAGATTTTCAACACATTGATCCGATGTTGACCTTAGAAGGTTTACGCATTATTGCTGAAACCCAGCACAGCGAATAGCTTATGAAAAACCTACAGCTTTATCCATCGGTGCTTCCTGAAGTGAGTGTTTTAACGGCCACTTACAACCGCGAAAAACTGCTGCCAAAATGTATCGAATCGGTTGCCGCACAAACGAACAAAAACTGGGAGCACCTCATTATTGACGATGGGAGCGGTGACGAAAGCTTGCAGGTGATCCAAAAATACATGCTTTCCGATGATCGTATCCGCTGTAGTAGACATAGCAATCGAGGACAATCGCTGAGCCTGAATGTGGGATTGGCCATGGCTGCAGGAACCTATGTGTGTATCCTGGATTCGGATGATTATTACCTGCCTAGTCACATCGAGAGCAGGCTTCAGTATTTAAAAGCCCATCCTGAGATCGATTTTTTACACGGCGGATTTGTTGTCATTGGGGATGAATACGTGGTAGATGCAGACGACCCCGACAAAAGAATAAACTTGTATGATTGTAGTGTGAATGGTAGCTTTTTCGGCAAAACAGCAGCCTTCAGAGCCGTTGGAGGATACCGGAATATTGCCTTTGGGAATGACACCGATCTCCTGGCCCGAATTGAAGAACAGCATTTTTTTGTTAAAAAATTAGAAGGGCCAGAATACAAAACACTGGTGTATTGTAGAACGGAAGACAGCATCACCGTACAATTTGAAAAACAATTGAAAAATTGATTCCTCCCCTATGCCTGAGCAAGCGCTGCACCTGCACATCCAGGGACAAGTACAAGGTGTAGGATTCCGTCCCTTTGTTTACCGACTGGCACTGGAAATGGGGCTCAAAGGTTGGGTCAACAATGGAGTGGATGGGGTACACATTGAGGTAAGTGGGGCGGTAGATGTCATTCAGCACTTTGCTCAAAGGATTGTAGCCGAAGCGCCAGCCTTGGCCCGGATCACTGCTGTTCATCAGCAAGTTTTAGCCGCTCAAACTTTTCCCGATTTTAGCATCATTGCCAGTGAAAGCCTCAGCGCGCCTCAATTGTTGCTGACGCCTGATTTTGGTTTGTGTGCTGATTGCAAAAGTGAATTGCACCAATCCTCAAACTTTCGCCACAATTACGCCTTTATCACCTGCACCAATTGTGGGCCACGTTATTCCATCATCACGGGCTTGCCTTACGACCGCCACCTGACGACGATGTGGGATTTTTGGATGTGCCCCACTTGCCAGGCTGAATACGACGATCCGCTGAATCGGCGTTACTATGCCCAAACCAATTCTTGCCCCACCTGCGGCATCCAGCTACAGTATGTTGAAGGCAAAAACCATACATCAGAAAACAATGAAGTAGCGTTACGAGCTGCTATTGCCGCATTGGACGCCGGAAAAATAGTCGCGGTGAAAGGCATCGGTGGTTTTTTGTTGTTGGCGGATGCCACCAATGCCAGCACCATCAATTTGTTGCGGCAGCGCAAACAACGCCCCAGCAAACCCTTTGCCTTGTTGTATCCCGACCTGGAATGCCTGGCATCTGATGTGGTCGTATCTCCACAAGCGGCAGTTGCTCTACGAAGTCCGGTGGCTCCGATAATCCTTTTACCACTGCAACCACAGCCCAAAAGTGGGGTTCAAGTTGCGCTCCTTGCGCCTGGATTGCCCCGCCTGGGGGTGATGTTACCTTATGCTCCCTTGTTGGAGTTGATCAGTACTGCCTTGGGTCGACCTTTGGTTGCTACAAGTGGCAACCTTAGCCACACCCCGATTGCGTATACCAATGAGCAGGCACTGGAAAGATTAAGTGACATTACAGATGGGATACTTTTGCACAATCGCGAGATTGTGGTGCCGCAGGACGATAGCGTGTTGGCCTATACGCCGATGCAGCAGCAAAAAATAGTGATTCGGCGTTCGCGTGGTTTGGCGCCTACTTTGCTATTGCCCCATTTTCAATCCCAAAATGGCCTTTTGGCGATGGGGGCTCTACTTAAAAGTACCTTTGCTTTTACCCATCAAAACAACCTGTACCTCTCACAATACCTGGGGGATTTGGAGGACTTTGATACACAGCAAAATTACCAACTCACCCTGCAACACTTGCTGAACACCCTGCAAGTGGAACCTACTCATATTTTGGTGGACTT
>JAAFHQ010000614.1 GCA_013298445.1 Chitinophagales bacterium
CAATGTGGTGCTGGACTACATCTGGAAACTGACCAGTGTAGGCATTGCTGCCCAACTGAGTACGGGCCCTTTGAGTATCTATTATTTCCACCAATTTCCCTTGTTCTTTTGGTTATCGGGTTTGGTGGCAGTGCCCCTTTCAGGATTGGTACTGATGCTGGGCTTATTGCTTTTTTTGCTGGAGGCGCTGCACATTCCGGCTCAGTGGATCGGCCAAATCCTGGCCTGGTCTATCCAATTGCTCAACGGTTTGATTGTCGCCATCCATGAATTGCCACAGGCGGTGATCAGTGGTTTTTGGTGGAATGCCTTGGCTACGCTGGGCATGTACGGGGTATTGGCCTTGGTTTGTGTGGCCTTGTATCGCCGAAAATTGCGCTGGTTGAATATGGCTTTGGCCTTGTTGTTGATTTGGGCTTTGGCGCAATGGCCGGGTATTTTTCGGGCTCAAGCCCAGCGGAAACTGGTTTGTTATCATGTTTCCAAGGCATCGATGCTGGACTTAATCCAGGGACGGGAGCGGCTGACCCTATCCAGCGCAGACAGCATTGCAGAATTGATGGCCTCACAAAACCACCACTTTCACTTGCAGCTTACCAAGGAGCATAAACTGGATTGGCAAAGCAGTTTTCGCTGGGGCTCAGTAGTGCTTCAATCCGGTTGTTTATTTTTTGGCAAACATAAAATTGGCCTGGTCGGGGAAAATGAAAGCCCCCCGCTCCTACCCTACGACTATTTGTTGATCCACCACAATCCAAAAATTTACCCAGAAGATATTCGGAAGGAAACCAAACTCATCATCATCGATGGCAGCAACCGCTTTGGCACCCGCCGTTGGCTCAAAAAACTGGCCACTGAGCTGAATATTCCCGTGCACGATACGGCTGAGCAAGGTGCTTGGATTTTGAATCTCTAATGCTTAAAAAATTACAGCTATGAAAAATCTTTTCGACTTCTTTTATTACACCAAAACTGAACGCAAAGCTTGCGTTTTATTGCTCATTTTATGTGTCGCAGCTTTTGTGTTGCCCGGGCAGCTAGATTTTTCCAAACCTTACGATTTGACTACCTTGGCCAATGCACCCAGGCCAGTGCAGGCAAAAGTAGAATGGAATAAGCCTCGCTATGGAACTTATACCAAAGGCAAATACAAGTATGGCACTCGCTACCCCCAAAAAGAGGCCAGAGTAGTGGCTTCATTTTCCGTTTTTGACCCCAATACAGTGTCTTTAGATGAGCTCCTCAAGATGGGATTGAACAAACGCAGCGCCAGCATTTGGGTCAAGTATACTTCCAAAGGTGGTCATTTTAAAAAGGTGGAGGATGTGCTGAAAATTTATGGCTTGCGGGAAGATTGGTTTGCCCAGGCAAAATCTTACATCCAAATCCAGGCAAAGCCTGATCTGGACGCAGGGGAACCTGAAAAATCCAATTACAGCTCTTTTGAGGGTAAAAAATTCAGTAAAAAAGGTGCTCAATCTTGTATCCCCATTGATGTCAATACGGCCGATACGGCAGCCTGGCAGTCACTGCGGGGCATCGGAAAGGTGCTCGCCAATCGCATCATCAAATTCAGGGAAAAATTGGGCGGGTT
This sequence comes from Chitinophagales bacterium, assembly GCA_013298445.1. Classification (GTDB taxonomy): domain Bacteria; phylum Bacteroidota; class Bacteroidia; order Chitinophagales; family Saprospiraceae; genus Haliscomenobacter. Next base: position 1,595 of record JAAFHQ010000614.1, read on the forward strand.
TTATCAAGTTGATCAGGTGAAAGAGACCTTTGGTTTAGCTGATTCGGTGTATCAAAAGATCCGCCCTTGCTTGCAGCTCAATACCCCTACCCTGAAGCCGCTGTTGATCAATCAGGCGAGTTTTAATGAATTGGCAGGCCATCCTTACTTGGGTTTTAAAGCTGCCAAAGCGATTATGAATTGGAAGGATCAGCATGGGCCTTTTGCCAAAATGGAAGATTTGGAGGCGCTGGTGGCGCTGGAGGCAGGGAAGTTGGAGAAGTTGAAGCCGTATGTGCAGTTTTGAGTTACCTAAAATGTTGTAGAGACGCACGGCCGTGCGTCTCTAACGTTAGATTTTACCTTTAAACGAAAACATAGACGCACGGCCGTGCGTCTCTACAGCGCCAAAGCATACTTTCAAGCCTATAACTGATCGATTACCCAGTTACACCAAATCAAACAAGTCCAAAACCCCCGGCGTCCGTGCCACATTAAACGCCTCCGCATACTCAAAGCCTGCATCACGACCAAAGGACCGTGCCTTCGCCCGCATGAAGGCCATGAAGTCTTCCCCGGAAATGGGCGTACTCAATTCCTGGCTGTATTCGGTGGCGCTGGGTAAGAAAAATTGGGAGCGGAAGGTCAGGATCAGCTCCATCTTTTTTTCAAAATAATCACTGATGTCCACGATAAAATCTGGCTGCATGTTGCGATCCTGAATATAGTGGTAAACGGCTTTGGGGCGCCAACGCTCCTGGGGATTCCCCTTTTCGTCAAAGGTCTCTACTTTGGCCAGGCCAGCATAAAAACAGGCATCGGCGGTGAGTTTGGCAGCGCGGCCATGGTCGGGGTGGCGATCGTCCAGGGCATTAGCCAATACAATTTCCGGTTGGCAACTGCGGATGACTTGGATGATCTTTTGGATGTTTTCGGGGTTGTATTGGAAAAAGCCATCGGCCATGTCAAGGTTGACGCGGAAGGCTGCGCCCATGAGTTGGGCGGATTCGGCTGCTTCGCGGGTGCGGATTTCGGCGTTGCCACGGGTGCCGAGTTCGCCACGGGTAAGGTCGAGCAGGCCTACGGTTTTGCCTTGGGCGATGTGGCGGAGCACAGTGCCGCTGCTGGAAAGTTCTACGTCATCGGGGTGAACGCCGATGGCAAGGATGTCGATTTTCATACGCTCTCTTTTTTTGTCGGGGACAAAAAGCCCACGGATAAATCCATGGGTTGGTTTTTTATAGTGGCCTCCCACGGATAAATCCGTGGGTTGGCGATATTTCTGGACGGTGGAAGGCCAGCACACCCACTAGAATGGGTGTGAGTGTGGGTGTGAGTGTAAGTGTGGGTGTCACACCCGTTTTGCGGCTTCCCAGAGGAGGTCCATTTCGGCCAGGGTCATGTCATTGAGGTCTTTGGGGGCGTGGGCTTCGATGTATTCGAAACGTTTTTTGAATTTGCTATTGACGCGTTCAAGGGCGGTTTCGGGGTCAATTTTGACAAAGCGGGCGTAATTGATGAGGGAGAATAGGATGTCGCCGAATTCTTCCTCGCGTCTTTCCTGGGACATGTCTTGTTCCAGGGTTTCTTTAAACTCCTGGATTTCTTCTTCAACCTTGTCCCACACCTGGCCAGCATTTTCCCACTCGAAACCTACCTGTTTGGTTTTTTCCTGCATGCGGTAGGCTTTGACCATGGCAGGCAGGGATTTGGGTACACCAGCCAATACCGACTTTTTGCCTTCCTGCAATTTGAGTTGTTCCCAATTCTTCTTGACTTCTTCCTCATCCTTGACCTTGACGTCGCCGTAAATATGCGGGTGGCGTTTGATGAGTTTATCACAAATGGCATTGAGGGCGTCGGCGATGTCGAAACTTTGTTGCTCATCCCCAATTTTGGCGTAAAAAACCATGTGCAACATCAAGTCGCCAATTTCCTCCTTGATGCCATCGATGTCTTCTTCCAGGATGGCGTCGGCCAATTCGTAGGTTTCCTCAATGGTGAGGTTGCGGAGGGTTTGGAAGGTTTGTTTGCGGTCCCAGGGGCATTGCTCGCGCAATTCATCCATAATGGTGAGCAGTCGGGCAAAAGCATCGAGTTTGTGTTGCATGGAGTGTTTTTTTGAACAAGAGCATGTTTAAAAAAAATTAAAACATGCTCTAAAAATTGGGAAGTGTGCGCAAAATTAAACCTAATTTGCAGAAGAGAAGTTTAATTGAAGTAAATTTCAGAGCATGGAACTATTGAAAACTTTTTTGGCGGCCTTCACAGTTTTTGGACTGGCTTTTGTGCTGCTCAACATTCGGTATTGGTTTACAGGCAAGGAATTCCGAGGTACTTGCGCCAGTAATTTTAATGCCGGAAAAGGTGAAGGGCAGGTGTGTTCGATGTGTGGCCGGAAGCCGGATGAGGAGTGTGGGATGCCGGAGGTGAAGTAAATTTAATACTGCCCTACCGACAACATCACCAATGTACACGCAAACTCCGTTTCAATCCCTTTCTCCTTAGCCAACCTTAGCAATTCAAAATTCTCCGTACCTGGATTAAAAATGATCCGTTTGGGCTGCAAGCCTAAAATGTAGTCGTAATATTCCTTTTGCCTTTCAGGGTTGAGGTATAGGGTGATGGTATCTATCTCTTCGGCCTGAGGTTGGCCTTTTTGAATGTCCACACCAAAAATAGTCGCTTCGCGCAAACCTACTGCCACTACTTCGTGGCCTTTGTTTGTCAATCTACGAATGGCGTCATACGAAACCCGGGCGGGGTTTTCGGAAGCGCCTAGAAC
>JAAFHQ010000615.1 GCA_013298445.1 Chitinophagales bacterium
GGCAAAGCCCGGGGAGTCATTACTGCGGCGGATGTGGTCAAGGCCTTTAAATTGGCAGGTATCTCCAGTTTGAAAGCAGGAGACAAAATTCTGTTGGAAAACCATGTGACGCTGACGGATGGACGGGTGATGAGGCCAGCCAACTCGGCGCCCAGCATCATTCAAGGTCAGTATCCCAGCTTTACACCTTTTATAGAAATAGATGTTAAACCCTAGTTGATTCTCCTAAGGTGTTCTAAGGTGTCTAAGGTGGTTCAAAAAAATATTCAATGGTTCTAAAATTTTAGAAAAATTTAATTTGAACCACCTTAGGCACCTTAGGACACCTTAGAGATTTTAGCTATAAACCCTTGATTGTTGATGTATTTTTCAATTTGGTAAAATACCTGACAAAATCACCCAATTTTAACACTTAAACCTTCAGTTTTTTGCAACCTTTTTAAAAAAACGATCACTTTGTTGATAGCAGACTTGTGGGAATTGACAATACCTATAGCGTGCTGAGTTGAGGACCACAAGTTGATTTATCCAAACCCGACTGACTTATGATAGCCCAAGCTCGACCGATCAGAGTGGCTATTATTGATGGGCAATCCCCCAATGCCAAAGGCTTGTCCTTGCTCATCAATGGTACCGCTGGTCTGCAGGTTGCACATGTTTATGCCTCGGCCAAAGAGGCGCTGGGAGATCTGAACAAGGACTCACCAGACGTATTGCTGTTCTTATTGGGGCAACCCGATGTGGAAGAGCTGTCCAGTATCGCGGCCATTCGGCGCCTCTTGCCGCTGGTCAAAATCATTGTAGTATCAGAACGGGAGGATGAAGACCTCGTTTTTCATATGTTGAAAGCAGGGGCCGGAGGTTTTTTGACCCGTGATGTTTCGCCACTCAAACTGCTTGAAGCCATCCGCGAAATTCAGGACGGCGGTGCTCCCATGACCATGAATGTGGCTCGCCTGGTGGTGGCCTCTTTTTTCAAAAACAACGATTCCTTGCTCACTCCCCGCGAGCGCGAAGTGCTCAGCTGGATGGCGCGGGGAAAAAGTTATACCCAAATCGCAGACATTTTGTACGTAGACAAAGAAACGGTACGCTCACACATCAAAAACATTTACGGCAAACTGGAGGTACACTCTAAGGCCGATGCCATTGAAAAAGCTACCCTGGAAAAATTGATTTAAACCCTGGAAGCGTGTACTTAGTATGACGCGAAAGACTGAGAGTTTTTTCATACTAATTTTGATTCGCCACCTCTTTGTGACAGAGGTGGCTTTTTACTTTAAGGGCCACGCCCTTAAAGTAAAAAGGGCGGTGCCCTTTATTGGGAGATGGCGCCCTTTCAGGGCTTTGTAAGGCAGGGTTTGCCGTAGCGCCTGGGAAACGGCGCCCTTGCAGGGCTTTGTGGGGCGGGAAGTTTTGGAGTTTTCCATTAAAACTGTTTCCTTTTTCCTAACTTTCCTCCGCAAAATCAACTATGTTATGAAAGTCCTCAATTTGATTCTCGCGGTGTTGTTTATTCTTTTTGCGGTGGTCCAATACAACGACCCCGATCCCTGGGGCTGGGCTGCTTTGTACCTGTATGTAGCGGCTGCCTGCGGTATGGCTGCCTTTGGCAAAAGCAACAAATTTATGCTGATCCTGGGGCTGGGCGTGAGTACCATTTGGATGTTGACCCTCCTGGCCGATTTTATCCATTGGATTCAAATGGGTATGCCAACGATTGTGGCACATATGAAAGCAGAAGCCCCACACATTGAGCTGACCCGGGAGTTTTTGGGCTTGGTGGTGTGCATGACGGCCTTAGGTTGGCAATGGTACCGCTTGCGCAAAAGTCAAAAAGCTTGAGTATTGTTTGGTAGTCTCAACTTCTCAAGCCCTCAACTGCTCAACTACTCCAGTTTTGTTATCTTTGCGGCGTACAAAAAAAGCCAAGCCAATCGATGCAGGTTATCCTAGACTATTTTCCCAACCTCAATGCCCAGCAACAGGCGCAGTTTGCGCAATTGGACGAATTGTACCGGGAGTGGAATGCCAAGATCAACGTTGTATCGCGCAAGGATATCGATTCCCTTTACGCGCACCACATTCTCCATTCACTCGGCATCGCTAAGGTGGTGCAGTTCAAACCAGGAGCGGAGATACTCGACATTGGTACTGGGGGCGGTTTGCCAGGGATTCCGCTGGCGATTGTTTTTCCCGAAACTCAGTTTACGTTGGTGGATGGTACGGGCAAAAAAATCCTGGTCGTCAAGGAAATAGTACAGGCTTTGGGTTTAAAAAACGTGGATGCCCAGCATGCCCGCGCCGAAGAACTCAAGCGACAGTTTGACTTTACCGTCTGCCGGGCGGTCACAACGCTGGATAAACTGTGTGCCTGGAGCTGGCCGCTCATCAAGCGCAAGCACCAGCATGCCTTGCCCAATGGTCTCATTACACTCAAAGGCGGAGACCTGCGTGAGGAAATTGCGGCTTTGCCCAAAGGATCTTTTGTGAACAAAATTCCCCTCAGCAACTTTTTTAAAGATCCTTATTATGAGGAAAAATACGCTGTGTACGTTCAAGCTTAGCACTCAGTTTTAAATTCATCACCTGGTTGACTTACCTCTAATCACCACTTATGCCACGATATTTGCTCAATTTTTTGAAGTTTCTCTTGTTCCTGGGCGTTGGCGTTGTCATTTTGTACCTTTTGTACCGCCATCAAAATGCTGCTTTTCAGGCAGAATGTGCCTTGAAAGGAATTCCCGGTGAGGAATGTAGTCTGATTGATAAAGTTGTGCACGATTTTGGCACAGTAAAAATAAGCTGGTTGTTTTTGGTGCTTTGTGCCTTTATAGTAAGCAACATTTCCCGGGCGATTCGCTGGAACATGTTGATCAAACCCTTGGGTTATACGCCCCGCCTCATCAACTCCTTTTTTTGCATCATGATTGGTTATTTTGCCAATCTGGGTTTACCCCGTTTGGGCGAGGTATTGCGGGCAGGTACTATGGCGCAGTACGAAAAAATTCCGGTGGAAAAAGTAATGGGCACGGTGGTAGTAGATCGGATAATTGATGTGATCAGCATTTTGTTGGTTACCGCACTGGCGATTGGCCTGGAATACGACACCATCCTGGCTTTTGCGAAACAGCATGTATCAATTGCGGATAAAATTGCGCTTTTGCAAAAAATGATCATTTGGGGCATTCCGGTAATGTTGCTTGGTTTTGGGGTACTGTGGTACTTCCGTAAGCCATTGTTGGCAACCAGCATCGGACAAAAAATTACGAATCTGGCACAAGGTTTTTGGCAAGGCATCCAAACTGTACGCCAATTGGAACGCCCCTGGTTGTTTGTATTCCACAGCTTTTTGATCTGGTTCATGTACTATTCCATGACCTACCTCAATTTTCACGCTTTCCCTCCTACGGCGCATCTTTCCGTAGTAGCCGCGCTGATCACTTTTGTTTTTGGCGGTTGGGGCATTGTGATTCCTTCGCCGGGAGGTATGGGCACCTACCACTTTTTGGCACAGACTGCCCTAGCCATGTATGGCATCAGCGGTGACGATGGATTCTCCTGGGCAAACATCTCCTTTTTCACCATCCAATTGGGCGGCAACGTGGCGATCGGTTTGGCTTCCTGGATGTTGCTCCCGGTGGTGAATCGCAACTACCACCCCAAATCCCTGAGCCATGAGCATGCTGGCGCAAATTGAGGCTAAAATCCTGGATTGGGATGCCGCAAGCCAGAAGGTACGGGAATGGCAAGCCCTGGGCGAAAAGGTAGTGTTTACCAATGGTTGCTTCGACCTCCTGCATTACGGGCATTTGCACTATTTAGCGCAGGCGCGGGATTTGGGACAAAGGCTGGTACTAGGCCTGAATTCGGCTGCTTCGGTATCGCGCCTGAAAGGGCCACACCGCCCCATCAATGACGAGCATACCCGCATCTGGCAAATGGCTTCCCTACAATTTATCGACATAGTAGTAACGTTTGAAGAAGATACCCCCTGGGATTTGCTCCAGGCACTCCAACCGGATATTCTGGTGAAAGGAGGTGATTATGCGCCGGAAAGCATCATTGGGGCAGATATTGTGATAGGGCGAGGCGGAAAAGTGATGACCTTGCCTTTTGTGGAAGGATATTCTACGACTTCGATTGAACAGAAAATCAAGAATAGCTGATTGATATCGAATCTGAACACAATGTGGGTTCAAAAGCGACTTTTTAGTAGCACAAAGGACACAAAGAAAAGCACAAAGGACACAAAGACGAGATGTTGACAAAGGTTGAAATTCAAGCTACGATATTGGAGCAACGTAGAATTTTACCTATTGCTGAAAGCCTCGTCAACGTCGCTCTCCTTGT
>JAAFHQ010000616.1:0-2679 GCA_013298445.1 Chitinophagales bacterium
AATTAATTCATTGATTGATGCACTTCGATGGAACCCTAAGAACAGTTGGGCATTGCTAATGATGGGGAACATCTTCGCAAAATTTAAGAATGACCTCCCCACCGCAATGAAGTACTATGATCAAGCCCTTCTGGTCAATCCGGATGATAATATCACCGTAAATAATATTGGTGCTAATTTACTTCAACAAGGTAAAATTGAGGAAGCCAAGAAGTATTTCCTAAAAGCAGTACAAATAAATGGGCAGTACCCCAATACTCATTTTGCATTAGCCATCATTGCTGAAATGGAGCATGATTTATTTGCTGCTTTTTTGAGCACTGTGCAGGCAATTAAAGTAAACAACAAGAAAGATGGTCTTTATCAAAATTCAGTTAAACAGGCTTTTGATTTTGCCAAGAAGATAATTGAAACAGATGCAGGTAAGGAAATTTATCAAAACTACCTCCATACACTTGAACTTGAGAGCAAGAGAAAAATAGAAATTCATCGCGACGATACGATCCCTACTGCCGCAAAATTTGAATTTGCTGAAAATTATGACCGGCCAAATCATGTATTAAGATACAAATCGAACTACCCTGCTGTTGAGCACCTGATCATGCATGAACTTGTTCATTTGGACTTGGTTGTTGAGGCTAGAAAAGAAAAGTTAAATCAGCTATTTATTTCGAAAAAGGAGCATAAAAATCTTTTTATCAAAGGATTAGAACAGACGGTTAAAAAATTGAACAAGATGGGAGTTGCTGATCAAATGATCGCAGATTATTGTTCTAGCCTATTTGACGGGATGAATCGTCAAGCATTCAATGCTCCAATCGATTTATTCATCGAGAATTTCCTTTACATAGAACACCCTAAGTTGAGACCCTACCAATTTATTTCCCTCTACAATCTTTTGCAGGAGAGTTTAAAAGCTGTAACCGACAAAAGAATAGTTGAGCTGTCCCCCAAGGATATTCTTTCAAAAAGCAAAGTTTACAATGTAGTGAGTGCACTGCAATTCAGAGATTTGTTTGGTTTAGACTTCATCAAAGATTTCCAAACTACTCCTTCAGAGCTAAAACAGGCCAATCAATTTTATGAAGAATACCTGGAATACAAGGAGGACAAAGAACCTGCAGAAGAGTATGAATTGGTTTTGCATTGGGCGGAAGATTTGAAACTAGATAAATACTTTGAGTTGGTAAACGAATTGGAATACCGAAATAAAGATGCTAAGACTAATCCTACGGCTTTAGAAACAACCTTGCCGAATAATGACTCCAAAGACCAGGAAGTAAAAAAAATTGAGCAGTCGCAGCAGTCAATGGGGACCAACATGGCAGTAGTGATGTTTATGGTGGAAGCATTGCAATTCTTTGAAAATATGTCCCCAAAACAAGTCAAAGAAATTGCTTTTGAAATTGCGATGAAAGGTGCCCAAGGTTTTAGACCTGATGGAAACGATTACCGCATTGCCCTCATACCCAACAAAGTCTTTTCGGGCTACCACATTTTGGCGTTTTACTACGTAAGTTGGGCTCTGGCTATCCCAGAGATGCTTGCCCAATTACAACTGCCCTACGAAAGTGAATATCAAGTGGCGTTGACCATTTTTAAACCCAATAGGCCATGACCGACCTCCAAGAAATCATTGATCGGCTAATAGCGTTTAGAAATGATAGGGACTGGGAACAATTCCACAATCCTAAAGATTTGGCTCTGGCAATAAATATTGAAGCTGGAGAATTACTGGAACTCTATTTGTGGAAAAGTGCAGATGCTGCTGATCAGGAAAAGGTGAAAGAAGAACTGGCAGATGTTTTTTCATTTGCGCTATTGTTGGCACATCAATATGGCTTTGATGTCAAACAAATCATTTTTGATAAGATAACTAAAAATGCCGAAAAATACCCAGTCGAAAAGGCAAAAGGAAGTGCAAAAAAATACGATGAATTATGAAAGAAAGAGACTTATTTGAGATCAGAAATTATGAGTTCAATTTCGATCTATTCGATAAGTTCAGAGATCTTCATTATGCAAAGGATAATTGGCCTATTGTTTACATTTTAAGCAATTCAGAAATAAAACAGGCTTATGTTGGCGAGACTACAGATACTTACGCCAGGATGAGCAGCCATTTAAAAAATGATACAAAGAGTACGCTTACCTCAGTGCACCTTATCTCTAGCGATAAATTCAACAAATCAGCAACTTTAGACATAGAATCAAATCTCATCAAATACATATCTGGGGATGGCCAATTTAAACTCCTTAACGGTAACCTTGGACTAGCCAATCATAACTATTACCAGAAAAGGGAAATTTACTGGGAGCTTTTCAAATCAATCTGGAATGGACTGCGAGCCAAAGGCGTAGCAAAACACGCCATTGATTACATTGACAACTCGGATTTATTCAAATACTCTCCCTACAAAACATTGTCTAGTGAGCAGAAGAATGGACTAAAAATCATCATGCAAAACTTACTTAATGACAATTGTCGGAATTTTATCATTGAGGGGGGAGCGGGTACAGGCAAAACAATTTTGGCTGTTTTTTTATTCAAACTGTTGAATTCTAGTCTTCAAGAAGTTAATTTTAAAGAGTTTGGAGAGGAGGAAAACGATTTTATTGAGCTTGTCAAGGCATTAAAAACAGCATTTCCGAATCAAAAAATGGCCTTGGTGGTTCCGA
>JAAFHQ010000616.1:2689-4346 GCA_013298445.1 Chitinophagales bacterium
TGTCATCATTTAGGAACACCCTGAAAAAAGTATTTCGAAATGTAAAAGATTTGAACGCAAAAATGGTGGTTGGCCCTTCAGAGGTCGCTAATGAGCCTTATGACATAGTTGTAGTAGATGAGTCTCATCGATTGAGAAGAAGGGTAAACTTAGGAACCTATTTTGGAGCATTCGATGCAGCCTGTAAAAAATTAGGTTTGGATAACAACCATTGTAGTGAACTGGACTGGATGGTGCAACAGTCGAAAAAACTAGTGTTGTTTTACGATGAGAACCAGTCAATTAAGCCATCAGACACAACAAAGGAGTCATTTGACAAGCTAAAAGCGGATAAAAAAACAAAAATCGAACGCCTCAGATCTCAATTTAGAGTAAAGGGAGGAAATGATTACATTCAGTATGTTGACGACTTACTTCGCTGTAAAAAAGTCAAAAACCAACAGTTTTTTGACTCAAAAGAATATGAATTTCTCCTGTTTGACTCGATTGAGGATATGGTTGACGAAATCAAACAGAGAGATCAAGAAAATGGACTATCTAGAATGATTGCAGGTTATTCATGGGAATGGATTTCAAAAAAAGATCAATCTTTATTCGACATCAAAATAGAAAATACCAAGTTAAAGTGGAACAATGTGGCTGATGACTGGATCAATTCTCCAAACGCGGTTAACGAGGTTGGGTGTATACATACAACTCAAGGCTACGATTTGAACTACGCTGGCATCATTTTTGGCAACGAAATATCTTATGACAAGGCAAAAAATGAAATCGTCATTCTAGAGAAAAATTACTTTGATAAAAATGGAAAACAATCAATTAAAGACCCCAATCAACTCAAGGAATATGTGATTAATATTTACAAAACAATTATGCTAAGGGGTATAAAAGGGACTTATGTTTACGTTTGTGATCAGCATTTAAAAGAATATTTGGCTCAGTTTATTGGGAAATTTAAAATTCAAAATCAGGCCAAAGTACTCCCTCTAGACTCAGTGATCCCTTTCCAAAATTCGGTGCCTCTTTTCAGTTTAAAAGCAGCAGCTGGGGCCTTTAGTGAAGTTCAAGAAGTAAGTGATTTTACTTGGATTGAGTTGCCAACGAGGTACAAACCTTCAAAAGATTTATTCGCATGCACAGTCATTGGCGACTCGATGAATAAGGTTATTCCAAATGGCTCCATTTGCCTTTTTCGTAGATATACAGGAGGCTCTCGCAATGGTAAAATTGTTCTTGTAGAATTAACGGATATGCTTGATGCCGATACAGGATCTTGCTACACAGTAAAAGAGTACCAGAGCGTAAAAACAACTGATGGAGAAAATTGGAAGCATAAAAATATTATTCTCAAGCCTTTATCGTATGATCAAAGCTATAAAGAGATTAATTTTAACGATGAAGATGATTTGAACCTGCTGAAAGTGATAGGTATATTTGAATCAGTGTTGTAATAGCCATATCGTGCGAACGTTTTCCCCCATTTTACTGTTCTATGGCATGAAAACCATACCTTTTATTAACTTTGCGTCCTGAAAAATAGCGATTGATGTTTCCCGAATACGATGTGATAGTAGTGGGGGCGGGCCATGCCGGTTGTGAAGCCGCGGTGGCCGCAGCAAATTTGGGCTCCAAAGTGTGCCTGGTGACGATGAACATG
>JAAFHQ010000617.1:0-2784 GCA_013298445.1 Chitinophagales bacterium
GGACAACCTGAACAATGCCCGCGACGAAGCAGCCGAGTTGTACAAAACCACCGACGGCGGCCTTACCTGGGGCAAAACCCATACTGGCCCCTTCAAAATTTTTCCCGGTATCGGCTGGTACTTCACCGATGTATATGTCAATCCCAAAAACGACGAAGAAGTTTTTTGTTTGGGCGTACGCCTGGCGCACAGTTTGGATGGCGGGAAAACTTTCGATTTCATCGGTGGCAAGGTTACGCGCATGAACCCCAGTCTGGCGCAGGGGCTGCACCTTGACCAGTGCGAATTGTGGATCAACCCCCAAAATCCGCAACACATGGCGGTGGGCAATGACGGCGGGTTTTATCTGAGTTACGACAAGGGCCAAACCTGGATGCATTACAACAACATCCCGACCGGAGAATTTTACGACATCACCATCGATCAAAAAAACTACGTCGTCTATGGCGGCACTCAGGATGACGCTACGGTATTTGGCCCGCCTACGGAGCTCAATCCCCGTTTTCCAGACCCCTGGAAATACGTCTGGATTGACCCCTGGGATGGTGGCGATGGTTGCGTGAGCCAGGTAGACCCCAGCGACGGCAACATCGTCTACTACAGCATGCAGCATGGTGCGGCCATACGCCTGGATCGCCGCGCCGATACCACCCATTCCATCCAACCGGAATTGCCCAAAAACAGCAAGGACACCCTGAATTTTAATTACATCACCCCTTACTTCATCTCTCCACACCAGGGCCAAACGCTTTACCATGGTGGGAATTTTATCTTCAAAAGTCAGGACAGAGGCGATAGCTGGAAAGTAATCAGTCCGAATCTGGCACTTTCGGCAATCCCAGCGAAAAAGTCTTTCGCCGCTGGAGCCCTGGTGGAATCGCGATTGAGCAAAGGTTTGTTGTACGTGGGTACGGACAAAGGGGCTTTTTGGGTCAGCAAAAACGATGGTGCAAGTTGGGAGGAGCATTCTTTGGGCCTGGCCAACAACTACATCCGCAGCATTTGCCCTTCTCGGTTTGTCAAATCCCGGGTTTACCTCGCGATGACGGGGCTCAATTACGATGATTTGCACAGTTACTTGTACGTTTCCGAAGACGATGGAGCAAACTGGAAAAGTATCGCTGCTGGTTTGCCGGATGAACCAGTGAATGTGGTTCTGGAGGACCCCGTGCAGCCCAATGTCTTGTATGTCGGCACATTGCGGGGCTTGTATGTGTCCCTTGACCGAGGCAATACTTGGTCTTTATTGGGAAAAAATCTACCTGCCGCTGCGGTAGCAGACCTGGAGATCCACGAGGAGTCGATGGATTTGATTGTAGCTACCCACGGCAGAGGTTTGTACAAACTGAATTTGCGCGCGTTGCAGGCACTAGCGGCGGGAACTTTGTCCCTTGATCAGGACCACCTTTTTGAGATTCCAGCAGCCAGAAGGCCCTGGTACAATTCTTTGGGCGGGGAACCCGATTACAGGACGGTGGAAAAAACGCCGATCACGTTTTGGTTGGGCCGCTCCAAGTCGGTGACGCTCTCCTTGCGGGATGTGACGGGTAAGGAACTTTGGAAAATGCCCCTGGCTGGCCAGAGGGGTTTTAACCAATACCGCTGGGATCTGGTATTCAGCAAGCAGACCAGTGATTATCCGTATTTTGTGCATTATGAGCGCTTTTTGAGGGCTGGAATGTACCAGATGGTGCTGTCGGATGGGGCGCGTGAGTTGCAGCAACCTTTGGTGGTAGTGGAAGGGGTGTCGCCTTATAGAGCGGAGCGGTAGTGGGCGGTTTACATCGAAAGCCTCGCTGCTCTATTTAAATCAAGCAAAGCGGCATGATGGCAAAACGGATGACACGGATTTAACGGATAAAAACGGATTTTTTCCGCCTGCGGCGGAAAAGGACGAGCCGAAGGTGAGTCAAAATCCGTTCCAATCCGTTAAATCCGTGTCATCCGTTTTCCCATTGCGTCGCTTTTAGCAAAGAGAGGCGAAGCCTCAACAGCGCGAAGCGCATTAACGTCGTCGTGGTTAAATTAAAGCAGCGAAGCTGCAAAAATGCGGGATATTCTTTTCACTGCTCATAACTATCGGGAATCTCCGAACTCGCATTAATAGTGTATTGGAAGGTAAGAAGAATGAATGAATCTCCCCTCACTCAAACCGCTCATCCCGTCGATAAGGCAATCTTTCCAAATACTGCAACGTAATGCTGAACACGCCAAACTCCTCCGTAACCTTGCCTTGCAGCAGATAAATCCCCTGCCCCTTGAGTGGAAACTGCTTCATTTCTACTGGAAAAACCACGGTATTGAAGTACTCGCCCTGTTGATCATACCAGGCGTCAAAGCCCATTGGCAGCCCCTGTTTGGTTGTCGTGGTTTTGCGGCAAATGAAATAGCCGAGGATGTAAATAAGGGCATGAACCTGGGTTTTCAACTGATTCGCCAGGCTCAACTGCACCTTTTTACCCTCTAAATAATCCCAATCCAACAAATCAAAAGGGGAGCAAAGCGAGAACTTAAGCAACTCTATTTCATCAAACGCCTGATCAAATGCCCCCTCGTCGAGTTCAGGCAGGTTGAAATCTTCGCTGGCGCTTTCAAAAAAAGTAGCCGCCTGGACGAAGCTGTTTTTCGGGTTCAGCACCTTGTTTTTTTCCCACATCAGCTGGTATTTGTTCAGGCCAGTGAAACGGAAGGCATTGATCTTGATGAGCAATTCCAGCTGTAAGGCGGATATGGGAACCCGGTTGATAAAATCCTCCAGACTTTTGTAATGTCCCTGGTATTTGC
>JAAFHQ010000617.1:2794-4342 GCA_013298445.1 Chitinophagales bacterium
CTGTGGTTCACGCAAGGCGCATGTAAGGCAGCACCCAGTTTTTTGGCCTCATGCAGGTAGATTTCAGTGCGGTAAAAGCCCCCAAAATTGTTGATCACGGCGGTGATGAACTCCAGCGGGTAGTAGGCTTTGAGGTACAAATCCCGAAAAGACAATACGGTAAACGCCGCCGAATGTGCCTTGCAAAAAGAATACCCTGCAAAACTCTCGATCTGGCGCCAGACCTCCTGAGCCAGCTCCTCCGGGTGGCCCCGGTCTTTGCTGTTGTTGAAAAACTTGCCTTTCAGTTGTTCAAAGGTTTCGGAGTTGCGGCGTTTGCCACTCATGATTTTGCGCAGCACATCACTTTCGCCCAGCGACAAGCCCGCAAAAGCATTGCAAATTTTCATCACGTCTTCCTGAAACACCATCACACCGTGGGTTTCCGCCAAGTGCTCCTTGAAGCAGGGGTGCAGGTACTCAAAGGCGTAGGGGTGTTTGTGCCGCTGGATGTACTCGCGCATCATGCCCGAGCTGGCTACCCCCGGGCGAATGATGCTGGAGGCAATCACCAGATCGGGGTAATTGTCGCATTGCAACTTGGGCAACAACTCCCGCATGTTGGGCGATTCGGCGTAAAAAATGCCCACCGTATCGCCAGTGCGCAGCAGGGCCTTCGCTTTTTCATCGGCGTAGATTTTTTCCATGTCTTCCACATCCACTGCTTTGCCCTGGTTTTCGCGGATGTAGGTGACCGTATCGCGGATGTGTGAAAGCCCACATTGCCCCAGGATGTCAAATTTGTTGAAGCCCCAGTCCTCTGCGATGTACATGTCAAAATGAACAATGGGGAAGCCAAAGGGCATTTGCCGGAGGGCCGAGTAGTGATACAGGGGCTGCTCGGCAATGATGACCCCTGAAGGATGTACGGAGAGTTCGTTGGGCATATTTTCCAGGCGGTGGCCGTACTCCCAGATTTTGCGGGCCAGTTCGTGGTGTTCTTCCGGGCTTTGGGGATTGGCTACAATTTTTTCCATTTCACTTTTGGGCAAACCAAACACTTTGCCCAACTCCCACACAATGGAGCGAAACTGGAAGGTATCATACGTGCAGATAAAGGCCGTGTGGTGCCGACCATACCGTTTGAAGATGTAATCCAAAATGAGCGGGCGCTGATCAGAAGGAAAATCGACATCAAAATCGGGCGGCGAACTGCGGTGCTCGTTGATGAAACGTTCGAAGTAGAGATTCAGGCCAATCGGGTCCACGTCGGTGATGCCGATGCAGTAGGCCACGATGCTGTTGGCCCCACTCCCCCGCCCCACATGAAAAATGTTGCTGTAAGAGGCGTATTTGATCAGGTCCCACACAATGAGGAAGTAGGCGGTAAAGCCCATCTGGTAAATGAGTTTCAGCTCCTTTTCTACCCGGGTTTGGGCTTCACGGTTGCGTTTGTTGTAACGTCGGCCAAAACCTTCCAGGGCCAGTTTGCGCAGCAGCGCCTGGTCTTCTTCAACACTCCCCGTAAAACAGCGGCGATTGTGGCCCAGATCCTTTTTAAATTCGATC
>JAAFHQ010000618.1 GCA_013298445.1 Chitinophagales bacterium
AACGCAAAACTGGTGTTTTTTGCTTTGAATCAGATTTTTAGGGGTCGCAGATTCAAGGCGCCCACTACTCTAACTCTGCCGCCAAACGCGCCAGCAAGACCTTTGATTTGTATGCGCCCGCCGCTAGCCAAAGGTGTCGAGCAGTTTGCTAACGGGGTAGGCAAAGCGGCCCTCCATCCAGTAGTTATCCTCATGCCTGAGTTTTAGAAAGTTGGTTTCAAACGCGTCGGCGGTGATTTGGTGGGAGAGGTATTGGTGGAGGAGGTATAGGTAGGGTTGTAGGTGGTGGGTGTCTTGGGGCGACATGGGTGTGAGGGAGGTGATTGTTGTTTTGGGGTTGTGATGGCATCATTTGATGGCATCATAGGTGGGGGATTGTGGGGAAGTGGTGGGATTTTTAGGGTTGGGTTAGATCATTTGATTCTTAAGGTTTGCAATTCCAGTGCGACGAGCGTATCCTGACGGCACCTGACTACCCTCCAATCTCTAACATGCCGTAGGCGACTGGATTAGGGTGTCAATAAAACCCTTCTACCCCATTTCCGCCACCAAACGCGCCAACAAGATCTCTGGCTCGCACGTGCGCAGTGCGTCTGCTGCCAGCCAAACGACATCGGGTTCACTGCCTTTAAAGATAAATGACGCTCCATGGGCCACACCTTGCTCCCAGGAGGCGCGCCAGCACCATTCGTGGTGCCCATCAAACACCTGAATGTCGTCGGGCCACCACTCGAGGGACGCACATTGGTACTCCTGCCAATACAAATGCAACAGATCCGTACCAAGCGCCCATTGATCCGGGCTCGACAACTCGATACCCACCCGACTGTGGTCCGGCCCACCATCGGGCCAGTGGTACAACTCTTCTACATAGGCAGGCGCCGACACGCGCCGCAGCGCATTGGCTTGCAAGACCGAAAAGTCGTCAATGTTCCCTTCACGGTACATACCCAGGATAGCACACTGGCGGTAATCCGCACGGAGCAGCCGCGTCGCTGCACCGAGGACCTGATACGCACGCGCCCCTTGAAAATCGTGGACTTTCAACGAAAAAAGGCCATTATCGTGTGCAATGAGATCCAAACCGTGGGCTACCTCCTCGTGGCGCGATAGCGATAGTCCGCGTTGCAAACGTTGTTGGGACTTCATGGCTTCCAGACGGAGTAATACGGTTTGTGCCCGTTTTCTAAACTCTGCTTCATCGATGGAATAAGGATCACCCGCTTCGTAGAGGTGCGCGGGTGTGTACTCGTCTACATCCAGAAAGAAGGTGTCGAGGAGTTTGCTAACGGGGTAGGCAAAGCGGCCCTCCATCCAGTAGTCGTCCTCATTTCGGAGTTTTATAAAGGTGTTTTCAAACGCGTCGGCGGTGATTTGGTGGGAGAGGTATTGGTGGAGGAGGTGTAGGTAGGGGTGTAGGTGGAGGGCGTCGAGGGGCGACATGGGAGAGTGGGTGGTAATTGTTGTTTTGGGGTTGCGATGGCATCATTTGATGGCATCAGAGGTAGGGGATTGTGGGAAGGTGGTAGGTATTTAGGATTAGGTTAGATCATTTGATTTTAGAACGTTATTCATCCCGACAGTGTGAAACCTAAGCAGCATTTTTGGAACGCAATTTTCTCCACTTTTCAGGGGGCATCACAAACATTCACAATAAAACTATTTCTGTACAACTTAGGCAAATGCATTGATTTTACCCTAAATTGACTTCGTTTTTTTATTTTTGGTTTGGTTGATAAGTTTTCCATTTTAATACCGGGGTCATAATAAATATGACCTTTTGCCATTTCAGAAAGGAATAATTGAAAATCTGTACTGGTTCCAAGTATGACTTGATTACTGTACTTATATCTCTTTAATGGTTCCATCTCACTCAATGACGGTACATAGCAAGCCTGATTATGCTTTCGGTTCCAATGTAAAATCATCTCTGCAAATCCCCAAGATGCGGCTTCGTTTCCATCAGCATCCACAAGCGCAATCCGGCCATCAGTACTACGAATTTTTCCACTATGTGAATCAAAACCAAGCAATTCTAATTGTAAAGAGGTAGATTTCTGACGCTCTCCTACTTTGTGAATGCCTCCAAAGTTCATGCGGTCGACTCTGCCAATTTTATCGTCGTAGCCGTATCGTCTTATAAAGGCTTCCGTACCTTCATTAACGTAGAAGCCATGTACTGGCTCTGGTGTCATTAGTGTAATAACAGCAGTATTGATATTTGTGGAATTATTCACACCAAACTGCTTTACCTCCCGCCTCAAAAACAAGGCTTTGAATAGCCGTTTCACGCCCCAAACTTTGCCTTTAATATATTTTGTCGCATCACAAGGCAAAATCTACGGTTTAAATCGTTCTTGGTTATGATATTTTAGAAATTCAATGTCAGGCAAAAACCTCGTTGGCAATCCAATTTCTTTTCCTTCATACTTTATAAAATAGTCTTCAATTGAATTTAATTTTCGTTGCTTCATTAAAATCGAGGGAACCTTAATTTTATAATTGGTATCAATTGTAATCAAACCATTTTCAAATGCTTTATCATGTAAAGCATTTATCAATATTCCATTTCTAGGATTGAGTCTGTTTTTCTGATCAAGACTCCATGGAACAATATGTTCAGCAACAAGGAACTCGGCTTGTTGTATGCCAGTTACACAACAGGTAAAATCATAAGACGCCAATATTGTTCTTCTAAAAAAGGATTGACCTATTCTTATTCTGACCAATTGTTCTCTGGTTGTACCCTCCTTTAAAATATCCGATTCTGAAATTTCATTAACTACCTCAATAGACTTGTTTTCAAATTTAGACAATAGCATCTCACTCTCATAGGACAAAATATCCCAATTATTAAAAAATTCATTCCAAACACTTTTATCTAATTTACTAGTATTCGATGCTCCTTTAATGCCTCTCGCTTTCAAACTAGGATCAAGGCTCGCAAAATTGACAAGTTTGTATGCAATTGAACCTGGAGTACGTCCTAGTAATTCTGCCAAGTGTATCACATCAGGATTTCGACTATCCAATTGCCCAAAAGGCAACTTACAATACAAATTTATTGCTATAATCAATTCTTCTCTTGTCCAAAGTCTTTGCCCATCTTTCATAATTACTTTATTTGGTCAATACAAATTCAAATTTACATTTTGACGATTTACATACATGGATCTGCACTTTTAAGACTGTATGAGATAAATCGAGCAAGATGTTTGCTCTCGATCCACATTTCGGGCAACAAGTTGGTTGATCTGAGTAAAGAAATATTTCAGAAAAATTTATCATTATACAAATATTTTAAATATAGCCTCCCTTTGTCAGGACACTCTGGCAGTCTTGCACATCCTCTTGAAGCAGGTCTTCAAAGTCTTCTATCTTCCTGCGGGGTAAGACTTGAGAGCCCCCATTGTTTTATCATTGTAATCCTGAATTATGGTGGGAAACCGCGCGATGGGTTAAACTGGTATTTCGGCTGAAATGGCAATAAGCCAAAGGCCAATTAATTAGTAGTAATAATCTAAAAAAAATTTCTATTAATGTTTAAAAACCCTCTTTGTGATCATTTTGTTTTCTAAACAAACCTTTATAAGGTATTGTCCCGATGCAGCATCAGTCAAGTCTATTTGTTCTAAATTTTGTGCATTTAACATCAAACAGCCGCCTACATTAAACACTGATATTTGTTGAACCGTTTCATTATTATTGCAGATATTAACGAGTCCAGTAGTTACTGTGGGATAAATGGCAACAGAGGAATAGTTATTCATATTCACAGAAACAATTGATGAATAATTATAACTTTGGTCAAAATCAACTTGGCGAAGGCGATAATAATTGATTCCGGGAGATGGGTTGAAGTGCAAAAACATGTAATTCATACCTTGTGAAGCATTAGCGTCAGCCGACGTAAAGCCGATGTTCCGCCAATACAAAGCATTAGTGCTATACTCTATTTCCCAGCCACGGTTATTTGACTCAACTGCGGTACGCCAAGTTAATTCTACGTGTTCTTCTTGTTGATGAGTATGAAAATCAACTAACTCTACGGGAAGAGACAATCCTTCCCAGTGGGCAATATAATCTGCATCCATATCCCCTCCTGCATTAGTAAAAGTCCCCCCAGTAAACAAGTCAGTATTAGACAAGACGATGAAGTAGACTTCGGCATTTAATCCACTTCCCAACGCATTCCAAGCATTACCATTCCAATAACTAATATAGTCTGCGTCATTATTGCCTCCTGCGTTTGTAAAGCCTCCGCCAATGTACACATTGCCCCCGGAAACAGCAATAGCATGGACATAACCATTTATCCCGCTTCCGAGATTAC
>JAAFHQ010000619.1 GCA_013298445.1 Chitinophagales bacterium
GGGCGGGACTTGAACTGGAGGATGGCCTTGCTCCCGTAGACGAGGTAGACTACATCGTAGAAAGACCCCATACGGAGGTAGGCATCACCATCCATATTGGTCGCAACCGGATTGTACGCCGCATTTTTGCACACCTGGGTTATGAGGTACTCAAGCTAGATCGGGTGTATTTGGGGGGCTTGACTAAAAAAGACCTGCCGCGCGGCTTTGTGCGGCCTTTGAGTAAACAGGAGGTGATCATGTTGAAGCATTTTACGGGGAAGTAACATCTATACCTCAGCAGGTTTTGACATGATCCTTTTCCGGTGCTGAGTTCCCCACTTGTGCAAGGCTTCAATTACATCATCGAGGGAATGGCCATAGTCGGTCAGGGAGTATTCGATCACGACGGGTATGTTGTCGTGTACGGTGCGTTTGACCAGTTCATTCATTTCCAGTTCGCGCAATTCCTTCGACAACATCCGCGCGGTGATTTTAGGAATTTCACGCTCCATTTCATTAAAACGTTTGTTGCCCATTGACAATGAAATGATGATGGGAAGTTTCCATTTGCCATTCAGCACATCCAGTGCATCATTCACCGGGCGGATACGGCCCATACACTCCTTGTGGTCTAATGGTTCTAATCTTTTCATTTTGAATTATTTGCATTTTAGCTATACCAAAGTATACTACTATACAATGGTATACTACTTACAATTGTATAGCAAATGTACCTAATTTTGATCCAGATTTCAAATAACCATTAAAACAAACAACATGAAAAATCTGGTCTTATTGGGGCGCATTTGTTTTGCGCTGCTTTTCATCCTGTCTGCATCAGGTCATTTTAGCGCTGAAACCATCAATAACGTTGCAGCTAAAGTACCCTTTGCAAGTGTTTTGGTCCCACTGTCAGGTGTGGTAGAGCTTCTTGGCGCATTGAGTATTTTATTGGGCTACAAAGCCAAATGGGGAGCCTGGCTCATCGTTTTGTTTTTGATTCCAGTAACCCTGACTTTACATCAGTTTTGGACCATTGAAGACCCGATGGCCCAACGAATGGACATGGTCAATTTTATGAAAAATACCGCTTTGTTGGGGAGTGCCCTCCTGATTGCATACTTTGGTTCAGGGCCAATGAGCCTTGATGCGATTGTTCAGAAAAAACCTGTGTTAGCTCACTAGCTTAGAGAAAATAGGAAGAAAGGGCTGCACAGGCAGGCCCCTTTCTCCTCTTGGCTCAGTTTGAATCGTTGGGATGAAGCATAACTTTGTGTCAGGAATTGTTAACTTAATGGAATACCTTCGCAATTCTGAATTCAAAGAAAGCAAGTATCGATAAAACAGGATTCCTGGGCTCAGCTTACCTGAACTTTAGAACCCTGAAACTTTGGAACCTTCAATCATGCCGGGCATTTATCTACACATCCCATTTTGCAAACAGGCTTGCCACTATTGCAACTTCCATTTCAGCACTTCGTTGCGACAGAAGGGGGCAATGGTGGAGGCTATTGTGCGTGAGCTGGAAGTGCAAAAAGACTATTTGCAAGGCGCACCACTGAGCAGTATTTATTTCGGAGGCGGCACTCCCTCCTTGTTGAATGCCAATGAACTGGAGCAGATTTTTTCCAAAATATACCAATTGCACAGCGTTCAGGCTGATGCCGAAATTACGCTGGAGGCCAACCCGGATGACTTGAGTTTGGAAAAATTACAAGCTTTGCGCAACAGCCCGGTCAATCGTTTGAGCATTGGCATCCAGTCCTTTGATGAGGAAGACCTGCGCTTCATGAATCGCGCCCACAATGCCCAGGAGGCAAGGGCTTGTATTGAAAACGCCTTAGCCCTGGGTTTTGACAACCTTACCCTGGATTTGATTTACGGCACGCCTACCACCAGCCACGAGCAATGGGCCAGGAACCTGGACACTATTTTTCAATATCCCATCCCACATCTCTCTGCTTATTGTCTGACGGTGGAGCCCAAAACAGCTCTCGATCATTTTGTACGCCAGGGTAAAGCTGCACCGGTAGACGAGGAGCACGCCAACGCACAGTTTTTGTACCTGATGGAAGCTACCCAGGCGCAAGGCTATGAGCACTACGAAATCTCCAATTTTGCCAAGCCGGGTCATTACGCTCGCCACAATTCAAGCTACTGGTTGGGCGAACCTTATTTGGGCATCGGCCCATCGGCGCATTCCTTCAATGGCCAAAGCCGGCAATGGAATGTAGCCAACAATGCCAAATATTTGAAAATTTTGACCGAAGCCGATATTGTTCAGCTTTCAGATACCGGACTTTTTGAACTGGAAGAACTTAGCCCGGCTACCCGCTACAACGAGTACGTGATGACGGGGTTGCGCACCATCTGGGGTTGTGATTTGCAAAAAATTGCTCCGGCTTTTCAGGCTTATTTTTTAGAAAACGTTCAGCCCTTTATGGACAAAGGCCAGGTGCTGGCTCAAAACCACCAATATCGTTTGAGCAATACTGGAAAATTTATGGCGGATTACATCGCTGCGCAGCTTTTTTTCATCGAAAATAATTGAATTGTCTTTGCACTTTGTGCTTATTGTGCTGCGTTTCCATACCATTTAACACCAAAAACTTACTCCAATGAGAATCCTATTGATTGGTTTTTGTGCCTTGTTTTTGTTCGCCTGTAGCGAGGAAAGCAACAAAAATGCCTACATTAAATCTTACAACGCTTTTATTGAAAAAATAGAAAAAGAAGCGCCCACTTTCACCAAAGCGGATTGGGAAGCTGCCGAGACGGAATTGGACGAATGGACGGGGATCAAACGCCATGAAGTCCAGGCTGCCTTGACCAATGAAGACGAGGAGTTTTTGAACAAATTAGACAATCGGTTTGAATACGCCTATGCTCAATTTTTGAAGGGCCGCATTTTAAATGGACTCAACAAAACCTTAAAAAACGCCAAAAAGGAAATCCGCGAAGGCGTGGAAAAAATAGTGGAATGACCCAGTTCCTCAAGCACTAAAATCACTACTTCAACTGATCTTCTCCATTTACAGTAGTGCTCGAATGCCCCTAGCTTTGACAAAAATCAATAGCCATGACCACATTCAAGCGCACTTTGGTTGCCATGGACCTTAGCGTAATGGACCCAAAACTGTTGGAATGGGTGGGTACCCTGGATAAAAAGCTCGGCTTTCAGAAGGTATATCTTTTGCATGTAATGCCCGACTTCAGCGCCCCTCAAAATGTTGACATTGAATTCCACACCCTGTTTTCAGCGGATTATCCTGCCGATGAAAAAGTACACGACAGACTGGCTGAAGATGTAGAAAAAGCATTGGGAAAACGACCTGGGCTGGAGCTGTCCATCGAAGTTCGTGAAGGCAAGCCTTATCAAAAGGTAGTTCACCTTAGTGATGCCAAAGACATCCAATTGTTGGTTATCGGTCGTAAAAAACAAAGCGAAGGCAGTGGCATTAGTGCCCGCAGAATTACCCGTGCGGCCAAGTGTAATGTAATGGTGGTGCCTGAAAATAGCGAGGCAAAATTGCACCATATTCTGGTGCCAGTGGATTTTTCAGTTTTATCGGCAAAAGCGCTGCGTATTGCATTGGATATTGCGTTGAAAAATACTGGTATTAAAGTCACTGCGCTGTATGTCATGGACTTACCGCCAAGCAATGCTTTTGATCGACCATATGCCAATGCTGGCCTGCAACAATTATTGAAAAATGCGGCAAGAGAGGCTTTTGAAAAATTCTTGACCGAATTTGCCGATAAAACGCCTTTTACCCTTGCTGAAGTCATTGTCGACAATACCTTCAACAATACAGCACGGCACATCAGCAATTATGCCCAAACGCAGGATGTAGATATGGTAATCATGGGTGCACAAGGCCATAGTACCTGGGAAAATCTGTGGTTTGGCAGTGTAACAGAAAAGGTGGTCGAGACGGCAAATTGCCCGGTTTTGGTGGTTCGTTGACGATTAGAATTTGGAGGATATGCCAAATTCTGTCCAATCTATTCTGTGTTCTATAGTAGGACTTATCATTAGATCACGTAGCTTTGACCTAAGTCTTCTATGATCGGAGTCTGCTCTGTTCATACAGCCTGTTAATTTTGTCAAACGTTAATCGTGTATGTCCGAACAACAAATCAATGACGAGTTGCGTCAGCGACTCAAAAATTGGCCAGCTTTGTTTCATAAATACGCTCAGGCCAATACCAAAAAAGCTGTGTTTCAAATGATCACTACTTTTTTGCCTTATCTTGGACTCTGGGTCTTGATGTACTGGAGTACCTTTTATTCCTGGTGGCTTACTTTTGGATTGGCAGCCATCAACGCTTTTTTCCTCGTGCGC
>JAAFHQ010000062.1 GCA_013298445.1 Chitinophagales bacterium
GCGAGCTTGAACATTGACAGCATCAAAACTGGCCCACTGCACCTGACTACCGATCCAATCGTCTACCGGGGCATCATCCAGGCGGATGTTCCGGCCCTGAATCTGGATAGTTTGAACGGGCATGTTTATTTGCTCAATTCATTGTTGGTCAGCAACGACCGACGGGTAAGCATTGACTCGGTTGAGTTGGTGGCTAAGTACAATAAGGGCCAACAAATACTGAACCTGAGTACCGATTTTGCCCGAGCCAGCCTTAGTGGCCAATACAAACTGGCCCAATTGGGAGACATTTTTATCCAGGCCATCCAACCTTATTACGCCATCGTGGATAGCACAAGCACTGACAGCGCCCTGGTGTATGATTTTACCATTCAGGCTGCCGTCACCGATCATGTGGCTATTCAGGCTTTTTGGCCGGATTTGCAGCACATGGATGATCTGACCCTGGATGCCCATTTTTCCAATAACCATGGTTGGGATGCCCAATTGAGCTCACCTTATATTGTGTATGGGGCCAATCGAATGGTCGGCTTGGACCTAAAAGCAGAAACCCAAGGTGATCACATCCGTTTCAACACGAGTGTAGCAGAAATTGGCGCTGGTGAAACCTTCGTTGTACAAAACACCCAATTGCGGGCAAATATCGTCAACAATCAGGTAGACTTTGCGCTGCAAATCGGCGATCAAGAGAAACGCGCCAAATACCGTTTATCCGGCCTCTTTGCTCAAGAATCTGGGGGATTTTATAGCCTGTCACTCCATCCAGATAGTTTATTGCTGAACTACGAACCTTGGGCTATCGATGTCGACAACCAGATTCGCTTCAATACCACCCAGGCAATGCCCAGCACTTTGATTTGAGCAAAAACAATCAACTCCTGAGCATCAATAGCCGAGACAACAGCGCCAACAGCCCCCTGGAAATATTGTTTGAAAAATTCCGACTGTCCACCCTTACCGGGTTCGTGCAGGTGGATTCACTGTTTGCCGATGGCACCCTCAACGGAAACATTGTTTTGAATGACATCACCAAACAATTGAACTTCACAACCGACTTGACCATCAGCAACCTGGCAGTGGAAGGAGACACCATCGGCGACATCAATGCCAAAATCAGCAACCCCAAGTCCAATATTTTTGTAACCGATGTCAGTATCAAAGGACGAGGAAACGACCTGGCGCTCACTGGTAACTACTTCCTCAAACCTGAAGACAAGAGCACGATGGACTTTAACCTGGCCATTAAAAGTCTGCAATGGAGTACCCTCGAAGGCATCAGTTTGGGGGCCATCAGGAATGGAAAAGGCTACCTGAGTGGTAATGTAAAAATTGGCAATAAACCTACTTCCCCAGACATCGCTGGTCAACTTGGTTTCAACGAGACCAGTATGGTCATCACCATGCTTAACAGTGAGTTTAAGATTGACAATGAACAAATCATCGCAGTAGAAAACAAAGGGCTTCGTTTCAATTCCTTCACCATTCGCGATTCCTCCGAAAACAGGCTCACCATCAATGGTATAGCCAACACGACCAACTATCTAAATTACAATTTTGACCTGAGTCTACAGGCCAAAAATTTCAGGGCACTAAATACAAGCAAAAAGAACAATGACCTGTATTACGGGCAAGTCTATTTTGACACCAATGTAAAAATCACGGGTACCGAATCCGCACCAGTCGTAGACGGTACCTTGCGCATCAATGAACTCACCCGCCTAACCGCTGTGATCCCACAAGAACAGCCTGGTGTGGTGGAACGCGACGGGATTGTCGTTTTTGTGGACAAAGATGCGCCGCTGAATGATGCTTTGTTTTTGACCCAAAAAGACAAACTCACCAAAACCAACATTCTTGGGATGGAGGTTTCCGTCAATATTGAAATAGACAAAAAAGCAATCCTGAATTTGATCATCGATGAAGGCAATGGGGACTTTCTCCGCCTGCAAGGTGAAGCAGTACTGAATGGGGGTGTTGACAAAAGTGGTAAAATAACCCTCACCGGATCCTACGAGTTGGAAGAGGGCGCCTACGAAATGTCCTTCAACTTTCTCCATCGGCGTTTCGACATTCAAAAAGGCAGCAAAATCACCTGGATTGGCGAACCCACCAATGCGGTTGTAGACATTACAGCGGTTTACGTGGCCAATACTTCGGCTGTTGAACTAGTTCAGGACCAAATTTCTGCCGCCAAAACTGACCTGCGTTACCACCAGAAGCTACCCTTTT
Organism: Chitinophagales bacterium; assembly: GCA_013298445.1. Lineage (GTDB taxonomy): Bacteria > Bacteroidota > Bacteroidia > Chitinophagales > Saprospiraceae > Haliscomenobacter. The sequence goes on from JAAFHQ010000062.1 coordinate 2,230, forward strand.
CGGTCTATCTGAACATGGACGGATCGCTGATGCAACCCGTACTCACTTTCGATATCGTTTTGCCGGAAGCAAGCACACTACGCATCGACAATCAAATTGCCGGTCAGGTGGAAATGCGCCTGAATCAACTAAAAGCCGAACCTTCCGAACTCAACAAGCAGGTGTTTGCCTTGCTGTTGCTGAATCGATTCATCTCTGAAAATCCATTTCAAAGTGCCGAGGGAATCCTCAATGCGGGTACCCTGGCCCGGCAGAGTGTCAGCAAGATGTTGACCGAACAATTGAACAACCTGGCCAGTGGCTTGATTGAGGGAGTAGACCTCAATTTTGACATCGTTTCTTCTGAAGATTACACTTCGGGCAGCTTGCAAAATAAAACCGACCTGAATGTTGGGCTCTCCAAACGTTTGTTGAACGATCGTTTGAACGTTTCCATCGGTACCAATTTTGAACTAGAAGGAGGCCGCCAAAGCAATGAAACAGGCACCGGAGGCAGTAGCGCTTCACCCAATCTAAACATCGAATACCTCCTCTCTCAAGATGGAACTTACCTCTTGAGGGCCTACCGCCGCAACCAGTATGAAGGGGTCATCTATGGTTATGTGATCGAAACTGGGATCGGCTTTGTGCTTTCGGTGGATTACGACCAATTTAAGGAGATTTTTGAGCGTAGAAAAATAAGACGTAAAGCCACCAAAGAAAGAAAAGCAGTAGACCAGAACATTGTCCCACCAGAAAAGCCCGCCAATCCACCCATGAATCAAAAAGAAGACCTGGATCCTGCTTTTATTGACACCTCCAGAAAGCCTGAAGATGAAGAATAAGATCAATGTCCCCGGGCTCTGTACTTTTATAGCAACCCTCATGCTGCTGGCAGGTTGTAGCACAACTAAATCTGTTCCTGAAAATGACGCCTTGTATACTGGCGCAAAGATAAAGATGACCCATACGGAGGTCTCTTCCAAGCAAAAAAATGCCCTGCAAAACACATTGAAAGACCTAAGCAGACCCAAGCCCAATAGTCGGGTTCTGGGTCTGCCATTTAAGTTGTGGATGTACAACCTAGGCAGTAAAAAAGGCCTAGGTGCCTGGCTGCGCCGCAAATACGGCGAAGCGCCAGTTTTGCTCAGCGAGGTTAAACTGGGCCGTACAGCGGGAATATTGGACAATTACCTCGAAAATCGGGGCTTTTTTCAGGCAAAAGTGCAAGGGGACACTACCGTGAAGGGCAAAAAAGCCAGCGCCGAATACACAATAACCACCGGGCCGGAATACAAAATCAAAAACATCACTTTTCCTGCGGATAGTAGCATCCTTGGAGCGAGTATCCGCGCCACGCAATCCAAAACACTTTTGGTGCCAGGCGCCCCTTTTAACCTGGACCTCATTAAAGGAGAAAGAACCCGCATCGACATTGAGCTTAAGGAGCAAGGTTTTTACTATTTCAGTGGCGAATACCTCCTGATCGAAACCGACAGCACCGTAGGCAATTACGAAGTAGACCTGTACATTCAGGTAAAGCCGGAAACACCAGCTGCTGCCAGGCAAACCTATGAGATCAACAACGTTTACATTTATCCCAATTACAACCTCTCCACCATCAGCCCGGATACCAACCTGGCCAATGCCGAATTGTATCGGGGAGGATACTATGTCATCGACTCTTCCAAACTGTTCCGGCAGCGTGTTTTTGAACAAAGTATGCAATTCCTGCCCGGTGATTTGTACAGTCGAAAAGAGCACAATACCACCCTAAGTTGGTTGATCAATCTAGGGAGTTTCAAGTTTGTAAAAAACCGCTTTGAATCAGTGCTGGATAGCACCAAATTGAACGCATTTTACTACCTGACCCCGCTGCCCAAACAATCCTTGCGCGCGGAGCTTACTGGCACTTCAAAAACCAATAACCTCGTCGGTTCACAAGTAACGCTAGGGTGGAGGCACCGCAATATTTTCGGAGGCGCCGAACATTTATCGCTGAATTTATTCGGCAGTACCGAAGTGCAGGTCAGTGGCAATTTTGGAAAGTCAAATCCATATAGGGTAGGAGGGGAGCTTACCCTCAGTGTTCCTCGCTTCGTCGTTCCTTTTTTGGACATTCGGGGGCGTAGTGAGTTTGTTCCCAGAACCAACTTGCAGTTAGGATATGAATTGTTAAATCGGCAAAATTTATACACCCTCAATAGTTTTCGCGGAAACCTGGGTTATACCTGGAAAGAAAATCTGCAAAAAGAGCATCAACTCAATCCCTTTACCTTCAATTACGTAAGACCACTTTCCATTGCTCAACAGTACCTCGATAGCATCACAAAATACCCATCGCTTTCCAAAATTGTTGAAGAACAATTTATAGTCGGTTCTACTTACAATTACAGTTACAATGAGCTCGCAGGTTCGAATCGCCGCACGGGTATTTATTTCAATGGTTTGTTGGACGTAGCGGGCAATATTGCCGGACTAGTAAATGGCTCCAACTGGAAAAACAATGAGGTAGGTACCTTATTCGGAGTGAAGTTTGCGCAATATGCCAAAGTAGAAGTGGACTTACGCTACTACAAACGCATCGACCAGCGCAGTCAATGGGTCAACCGCCTCATCCTAGGCTTCGGCTATCCTTATGGCAATAGCCGACAATTGCCTTTTGTGAAACAGTTTTTTTCAGGAGGAAACAACAGTCTGCGGGGCTTCCGCAGCCGTACCGTTGGCCCAGGGCGTTACACACCACCCAATCGAGACAATCCAGCCGTGTTGTTTCTACCTGATCAATCTGGCGACATCAAGCTGGAATTCAATTCCGAATACCGCCCCAAACTGTTCAGCATTGCAGAAGGGGCTTTATTCGTCGATGCCGGGAATGTTTGGTTGTTGAATGAAGATCCGCTAAAACCCGGCGCACAATTCAGCAGCAGCTTTTTGAAAGAATTGGCCATTGACGCGGGCTTTGGCCTTCGCCTGGATTTTACCATCTTGTTGCTGCGCCTGGATTTTGCTTTCCCCCTAAAAGTACCTTATCTCGATAAAGTCCCCAACCACAACATGGTGTTTAACCTAGCAATCGGGTATCCGTTTTAAGCCTACTTATTCCTAGGTTTTTTCAATAAAAGCATAACAAACCATGTGGCAAATGCCCATGTGTGCATCTTCCACGCGTCCATAATGGGTCTCGTCTACAGCGATAACAAAATCAGCCAGGTCGGCCAATTGACAAGGGCGGGAGCTAACGAGCGCAATCACAAAGACCCCATGCTCCTTTGCCCATTTGGCAGCTTTGACTAAGTTAGGCGAGTTGCCACTTACGCTCAACAGCATCAGCAGGTCGCCAGCTTGAGCGAAGTTCATCAATTGCCGCACATAAATGTCTTCGTAAGCGTAATCATTGCCCAATGCCGTGATCCAGGAAAGGTGTTCATTGAGCGACATACCTTTGAAGGGTTTGTCCATTTTGTCGGAAGCGGCTTTGCTTAGGTCGGTGATGAAGTGTGAGGCATTGGTGGCGCTTCCACCATTGCCACACACAAACATTTGGCGGTTTTCTGCCCAGGCTTTTTCGTAAATGGCGATAAGTTCCGCTATCTTGGCCTGCGGCAAATTGGCGATTAGGCGCTGGTGTTTTTCCAGGTAATCGGCTATAAATGAGTCAGTATTCATGCAAAATTATTGATTCAGCAGGCACAATGCACCTACTAGAACGGTTTCTTCTTTGAGTTCAGTCAAGGCGACAAAAGGCCCCGATTGAAAAGCCTTCACCAAATACTTTGGCAACGCCTCCTGCACGCGTACCCGCAGTGCTTCCCCAATCAGGGAAACACCACCACCCAAAATGATAATTTGAGGGTTGAACAAATGTACCACATGTGAAAGCCCCCAAGCCAGGGTATCAGCATATTCCGACAGTAATTCAGTCGCATGGAGATCACCTTGATTTAAGGCGGGTAAAATAAATTGAGCCTCTCCAGATTGTTGAAAACCAACCAATTGTTTAAGTGGTGATTCTGAAGGCAAATCAGGCAATAACTTCCGAATTTTAGCATCCAAAGCCCAGCCAGAGCAAAAAGACTCCAGGTTGTTTCCTTGACGATCCAGCTGTAAAAGCCCAACTTCGGCCTCGCCGGGAGCATTCCCGTGATAAAGTGCTCCGTTGCAGACCAATCCTCCACCAACTCCACTGCCTAAAGTAATGTAAAAGACTTGTTTATAGCCTTTTCCAGCGCCAAAGTGAGCCTCCCCAAGGGCGGCTACATTGGCGTCATTGTCTATAAAAACAGGGACGTTAAAACGGTGTTTAAACCATTCTAACAATTCAAAACCCGACCAGCCACCAATTTGATGAGAGGCAGCGATGACTCCGGTAGTCCGGTTGACCGGCCCGCCAAAGCCAATGCCAATCCGAGCGGGAGGGTAGGGGAGTGCCCGCAAAATTTTTTCAATCTGGGCCAAAATACCCTCAGCACCCAAAACCTTGTCAACCTGGTAGCGGAAAATTTCGTCTATCTTACCAGTGAGAGGATCACCAATAGCCACTTGCAGTTTAGTGCCACCAATTTCGATGCCTACATCCATGATTCCTTGGCTAATGGTTGAATTACTCCTCTAAAAAATCCAGATCGCGGTTGTGTGTCTCGGAGATGGTCAAAATTGAATACAGGCCGATGACAAAACAAAGTATCCCAACAAAAGCTCCGGATTCAATCACGCTAAAGGATTGCTTAAAATAACCAAACAGGGTAGTCATGATTACAACGGTTCCCCGTACCATATTGGGAATGGTTGTGGCAGCGGTAGCGCGCAGGTTGGTGCCAAATTGTTCGGCGCCAATGGTTACAAACATCGCCCAGTAACCGATGCCAAAACCTAGCAATAAAGTCAAGGTGTAAAGAGTACCTGCCTGATTGATGCCACCAAACAAATAGATGACGGCACAAACCAAGGTGAAAAGCATAAAGCCCAGCACCGCTTTCTTGCGAGAATGAAGCCAGTGGCTCAAAAATCCACTGCTGAGGTCGCCTGTAGATAAGCCGATGTAGCACCACATGATCGCCAGGCCAGGTTTGATGGGTTCTGTAATGTTTAGGGCTACGCCAAACTCATTGCTGAAAGTGGCCAGAATGCCAATTACAAACCAGGTGGGTAAACCCATCCCGATGCATTTCAAATAGCGGATTAGTCGGTCTCGATTGGTGAACAGGGCAAAGAAATTCCCTCGTTGCAGGTGTTGCTGTGCTTTGATTTGCACAAAAATGCCAGACTCAAAAACCCCAATCCGCAACAACAACAGGGCAATGCCCATGCCGCCACCGATGAAATAGGCAGTCCGCCAGTCAAACCACTCAACGCTGAAATAAGCGACTACCGCGCCGAGCAAACCAATGCCCGCAACCAGCGAAGTGCCAATGGCCCGCAAATGTTTGGGTAAAATTTCAGATACCAGGGTGATTCCTGCGCCGAGTTCGCCTGCCAAACCAATCCCGGCAATGAAGCGCAAGAGTTTATACACTGTAGGGTCTTGGATAAAACCACAAGCGATATTCGCCAAGGAATAGGTCAAAATCGAGCCAAAAAGCACCGAAAGCCGGCCTTTTTTATCGCCCAATACGCCCCATAAAATGCCGCCAACGAGCAAGCCCAGCATTTGCCAATTCAGGATGCTGGCACCTACAGAAGAAACCTCCGCTTCCGAAAGCCCCAGAGATTTTAAACTCGGAATGCGTACGATGCTAAACAGCAATAAGTCGTAAATGTCGACAAAATAACCGAGTGCGGCCACAATGACAGGTACGCTGAAAAGGTGCTGAAGAGCACTTTTAGAAGTAAAAGGGTTTTCCATGAAGCTATTTTGATTGGTTTGCGCTGATTGATTCAAATGATGAGCGACGAAAATAGCATCTGTGGATGATTATTCGTCATTTGGTGTTCAAAATTATTTGTCATTGTTTGTTAAATTGTAGGAACCAAAAGCAAAAGTCATCGATTGAAAAAGTAAAACTAGAGACTATGAAAAGCATCCTTTGTTTATTTATGATGTTGTTACGGTTGTCAAAACAGGTAAATACATTTTAATTGGAAACTACATTAAGGGTTCATCTGGTTTTGGCGCAACTTACCTCCATATTTATATTGTCGAGGAAAGAGAGGATCATAGTTTAATAATGTATAAGCGCATATATTGGAAAATTCACGACATTAGGTGGCTTAATTAAATAGAGTAGGGGATGGTGGCAAAACCGCCCGCAACAATTTTCTAAAACAAAAAGAAGGAAAAATGATGGATGAGTTTTTTGCCAGCACAATGTTAAGTATACTTGGTGCAGGAATAAGATTTTTGTGTTCCAAAATTTTTGGAAGTGGCAATGGATTTCGGCATTACTTGAACGACGAATACAGTGCACTAAATGCCTTTGTTGGAACAATTGCATTTTTGTCTATCGTATTAATCGTGTTGTTACTTATTTTCGAAAAATAAAAACATGCGGCGTCTCGCCAAGTTTTTCGTTTTTCACAATTCGGGGCTCATTTTTGTCTCATAATTTATATTATGTTAAATAAAGTTTCTTTTTTTACCGTTTTACCCATTTATAGATCAGTACTACCGCTCCTGCAACCAAAACAATCAAATAAAACCATGTTTCCAGTTTATCCATATGCTGGTCACGCTTGGCAGTTTCTAAAACCAATTTTGCATCAGCAGTCATTCCTGCCTGGTATACTGGATTGTCATAAGGCTGCTGAGAAATCCGTTCTAATTTTTTTTCAGCATTGCCAACCCTTAGCTTATCTACCCGAAGCTGAAATACACCTGCACGGTATGAAAGTGCCAAAACGAGCAACAATAAAGCCAATGCAAATCCAGGGATTTTGATGAAATTCATTTTAAAACATTTTGAGTTTTTTTGCAAAATAAACTATACGTTCTGAAGCATTGAACTATTTCCCTTTCGTTTAGTCAAAGCCCAGATTAACCCAATTAAAATGAGTAGATGAAAAGACAATAGGATTGTGGCCAGTTTTTTAATCTCCTTTTGATTCGAGAGTATGGATTGGCTAAGTTCTATTTCGTCTGTCAATTTTGCTGTTTCGATGGGATTTTCAATAACCAATGGAGTCAGTGCTTGTAAATTTTCTTGTCTGGTTTTTTCTACCGAAATACGAATAGTTGATTGAATAAAATCGACTCCAGCTTTTGGCAATACAATCAACGAAATCAGTAGTAAAAAATAGAGAGCGCCCCATCTTTTAACTTTTGGAGTTTCGTTCATGTTTATTTTGTTTTTTTAGTAGAATGTATTAATTTCAGTAATAAACTTACAAATGATTGCGGAAACCTCAAAACAATATCCTATGAAAATTTTTAGCATTATCAAGAATCCTTTCAATATGCTCCCTCCTACACTGTTGGTTAGGGAGCTTTGATTTCGTGTCTTCATCGAGGAAGGTAAAGTTAGATAGCCCTTCCTCGATTCCTCGATCATAATTCTACCTTTCAGAAAAAAGCTTAATCTCTTCCCATACTTGCCCAAATCTTGCCAAATATGGTTTTGGATCCTCAATTCCAGCAATCGCTTTCTGGTTGAATTCATAAATTTTGCCAGCGATATTTTTTACTTCCTCCTGGGCCATACTTTTTTCGGCACGAATAAGGAGTTTTAAGGTAACCTCAGGTTGCATGAGTTTTAGTTCTTGCACTTCGTTCAGGTAAAATGCGATGGAGGCATCGTCTCCTTTTTCGGCTAGGCCATAAGATTGAACCATGCTTGAAATCAACATTTTTCTAGCATTATTGTAATAGGCTTCTGCTTTTTCTCGGGACAGTTCGTTTCTGTAGTAATCGTCAAGATCGGCCAGGGAATATCTTCCAATTTGCATAGCATATTCATTCAACTTATGCCCATAAGGCAATACTTCTTTGGGTCTTGGTTCTCGGATTAAAGTTCTGTCTACCATCAAAGACGTTGATTCAATGGAGCTGCATCCCGAGGAAATAAAAGTGAAGGCAAGTAATAATAAGAGTATGTTTTTCATAGAAATAGGTTTTAATTTTGTGTACATTCAAAAGTAACAATAGTTATTCGAACAAACAAACTACATTACAAACCAAAAGGTATGAAAATCCTTAGCTCAGCCCAGATTCGTGAATTAGACGCCTACACCATCGCCCACGAACCCATTGCTTCTATCGATCTGATGGAGCGGGCAGCCGCTAGTTTTGTGGACTGGTTTATGGCAAAATTCCCGCAATCGGACTCCCCTATCTATATCTTTTGTGGGTCAGGCAACAATGGTGGAGATGGTTTGGCCATTGCCCGATTGTTGAGCTATGCCTTTTACGAAGTCGAGCTTTATTTGTGTGCCATTAGTCCAAAACAAAGTGCTGATTTTCAAACCAATTTAAAAAACTTGCCTCAATTTGAACGCATTCACGTAACTGAGCTTTCCGAAGCAGACCCATTGCCCCCTCTCCCACCCTCTGGCATCCTGATTGATGCCTTGTTGGGGACTGGAATTTCGCGCCCGCTGGAAGGCTACTGGTCTGATTTTGTGGAGTATCTGAATCAGTTTCCCGGCACCAAAATAGCCGTAGACTTGCCTTCAGGTTTAAATGCTGATAGTTGCACCAAAAACAAAACATTTTGTGCCGATTACACCTTCAGCTTTGAATTCCCCAAACTGGCTTTTTTATTGCCAGAAAACGACAACAAAGTGGGCGAATGGGCTTTTGCTTCGATTGGTTTGCACCCTGAGAAGATTCAGGCACTTGAAACACCAAATTATTACCTCCAACAAGCCGATGTACAAGGCTGGGTCAAAAAACGCACGCGTTATGCCCACAAGGGTTTGTATGGCCACGCCCTGCTCATTGCGGGCAGCCAAGGCATGATGGGGGCAGCTTTACTCAGTGGCCGGGCAATATTGCGGAGCGGTGCGGGGCTGCTGACCATTCACGCACCAGCCTGTGGTTACCCGATCCTACAAATGGGTTTGCCCGAAGCAATGGTGAGTTCGGATCGGCATCAGTTCAATTTTTCCGAAATGCCTGAGCTGGCAAAATACGCTGCTGTAGGTATTGGTTGTGGCCTGGGCACCAAAGACTTTTCTATTCGGGGCCTGGATGAATTCCTGGGAGCCATTGGTCAAAAACCACTGGTAATCGACGCCGATGCACTCAACATCATTGCCCAACAAAAATGGCAGCAACGGATTCCCCGTGGGGCCATTCTATCACCCCATCCAAAGGAGTTTTCCCGTTTATTTGGCGATGCTGGCGATGATTTTGCCCGGCTTGAATTGCTGCGTGAGACTGCGGTAAAATATGGCCTGTACATCATCCGCAAAGGCGCACACTCTGCCATAGCCCTACCCAGTGGCCAAATCTGGTTCAACTCCAGCGGCAACCCCGGAATGGCTACAGGGGGCAGTGGGGATGTGCTTACGGGTATCCTTACTGGTCTGTTGGCACAGGGTTATAACGCGGAGCAGGCTTGTAAATTGGGCGTTTATCTCCATGGCTTGGCTGGGGACATTGCGGCTACCAAACTGGGGCACGAGGCACTTTTGGCCAGCGACATTGTGGATCAAATTGGTGCAGCCTTCCAGTTTCTAAAAAAATCTTAGAAAGCTTTAGAGAAACATTTATTTTTGCAGCCGAGGCCACTTTCACTCCGACTGGGGCCAATGAACTCGACATTCGTATTTATCCAACTTTTTCAGGAATAAGCAAATAATTTTATGGCAGCCTGGGGTATCAATAACTTTGAAAATGACGACGCGGTAGCGTGGATTGAGGCATTTTCCGAAAAACAGTCTATCGACAAAATTGAACGACTTTTCAGCGATGCCATAGAGGAAGAAGAGCCCAGTGAGCGTCTAGGGTCATCTGTACTTGCCGCAGCCGAATTGTTGGCCGTCTCCCAGGGCAATGAGCCTGAAGAATTCCATGAAACCTTGCTGGATGATTTTGAAATCGACCTGGAGGCCATCCAGGAGTGGATTGATGCCGATTTGATTAATCTAGCCATTCACGCTGTGGAAAAAATCAGCGAGTCTGATGATTCTGAGTTGCGGCAATTGTGGGAAGAAGTAGACGAATTGGATCATTGGTTGATCGTGATAAAAGATTTGAAGAAAAGGTTGAAGTAGATCAGGGTACTATGGAGATATAGCACCCATCTCCATAACTCAAAAATCTGAACTCGTGGTCCAGGGCATACTGGTACATTTTTTTCCACTCCTCTCCTACCAAAGCAGCTACCAACAATAAAAGTGTGCTACCTGGCTGGTGAAAATTGGTGCACAAACCAGTGATCATTTTGATCGGGTATCCTGGAGCGATCAACAATTGGGTTTTGGCTACCAGGCGGCTATATTCCTTCGAATCCAGCCAGATGAGTAAGGCCTGGAGTGCTTTTTCCACCGGAATAGCTTCCCGTTCCAGTTCGTAAGCGTCCCATTGACGAATTTCAAGGGATTCCCGATCCAGGTTCGATTTTCTTAACAATTTACAGCCCATTAAATACAAACTTTCCAGGGTGCGCAAGGTAGTAGTGCCCACGGCTACCACCGGACGTTGAGCTTGGTGTGCTAAAATCAGTTTTTGCAACAAGTCCTGAGACACATCAAAATACTCCGCGTGCATATCGTGGTGCCCAATGGTAGGCGCACTCACTGGCTTAAAAGTACCAGCCCCTACATGCAAGGTGATGAAATCCAGGTCAATGTTTTTATTTTCCAATTGAGAAAAAACGGCTTGAGTAAAATGTAAACCGGCCGTTGGTGCTGCCACTGAACCTTCCAGATCCGCATAAATCGTCTGATAGCGTTCGCGATCCAGGTCCTCTGCCTCGCGATCAAGATAAGGTGGCAGAGGAATTTGCCCAATTGAACTCAACACTTCTGCAAAAGTGTATTCGGCAGGTTGCCAGCGAAATTTAATGCTGAAATGGGTAGCTCCTCGTTCAAGTATCTCGGCAGAAAGTTGGTGTATTTGATCCGGTTCTGTTCCCCAAGTGGCACTGACCAACCCTTCTTTCCATTTTTTGGCTCCACCTACCAGGCACTTCCATTCACATTCACCATGTTTGGCCATTTCCACGCTGAGTTCGCCAAGGGGTTCCAGGCAAAAAATTTCCACAATCCCCCCCGTAGGTT
>JAAFHQ010000620.1 GCA_013298445.1 Chitinophagales bacterium
TGAGGTTTCTTAGGTGGTGAAAAAGAAAAAAATCATTCACCACCTAAGAAACCATAGGCACCTAAGACACACCTAAGTAGAAACAAAATTAGTTGTGGTACAAAGTCGCGTCTTTGGACTTATACCCCCGGAAATCATTCCTCCCGGAAACGTATATCCCCGCCTGGAACAACTCATCTTCAAAAATGGCCGGGTCAATTTCAGAGCCAGGCTTACAGGACAACTCCAGCAGGTTTCCCGAAGGGTCCCGCACAAACATCTGAATTGGTCCATCGGGCAATTGCCGAACTTTCCCCCAGGGCGAAGTATCGATCACTCCCAACTCTTTCATCCGCCAAAAGATGGCATTGATGTCGTCCACCTGCATGCATATATGCCCGCGGAAGGAGTACGTGTCGTCCCACTCAGTCAAGTGAAGCTGCTGGGTTTCGTTGATCTTGAAAAAGGCAGTAGGATAGTCGAATAAGAAGGCCGGGATGATTTCCATGCCCAGTTCTTTTTCGTAAAATTCGCAGGCAGCTTCCAGGTTGCTCACCACAAGTGCCACGTGATTGATGCCGATTGCTTTTGCCATAACACTAGATTTTTTGCTTGAATTCATGTACAAAATCCCAGTTGGGCGTAAGCCCTAAACCCGGAGCCGTAGGAGCGGAAAGCATCCCGTTTTCAACCGTAATTTTTTCTTTCACCAACTCATACATCATCGGGTTGCCGCCCAATGAAAACTCAATTACCACCGCCGCCGGAGATGCAAAAGCCACGTTGACCCCCGCCATAAAGGAAAAAGCCGATCCCCAACAATGCGGTGCCAATTCCAACTGGTAAGTATGCGCCAGCTGCGCTACGCGCATCGATTCGGTGATGCCGCCGATGATCGCCGAGTCGGGCTGAACAACATCCAGGGCGCGCACTTCGATCAAATCGCGCACATCAAATGCGGTGTATTCACTTTCGCCTGCGGCAATCGGGATAGCCGTAGAGGCGCGCACCTCTGCTGTGCCGTGCCGGTTATCGGGGCTGATGGGCTCCTCGAACCAGTAGAGGTTGCAGTCTTCGACCCCACGACAAAACTGTTTGGCTTCCGGCACACTAAACGTACCGTGAGCATCAGTCATGAGTTTGATGTGGTCGCCGATTGCTTCCCGCGCCGCGCGTACCCGCTTGACACTTTCGCCAACCGTTTCGTCCATGATGCCTACCCGCATCTTTACTCCCTTGAAGCCTTTTTCGATGTAGCCGTTGAGTTGTTCGCCTATTCTGTCTGCACCAGCCCAGCCGCCACTGGCGTAAGCTTCCATGGTATCCCGACAAGCACCGCCCAAAAGTTCTACCACCGGAACACCCAGGGCTTTTCCTTTGAGGTCCCACAGGGCGGTATCCACCCCACTCATCGCTGAGATGGTCAAACCGCGACGGCCTAAAATGGGAAACTTACGCCCCCGGGACAAGGCGTAATGATCACGCGTACCATTGTAAATGTGCTCCCAGATGCGCGAGATGTGGCGGGCATCTTTTCCAACCAACAAGGGTTTTAGCTCCTTTTCTACACAAGTGACAATGGAAGCGCAGACCCCCGATGAGCCTACGGCAGCTTTGGCTTCGCCAAAACCTTGTAACCCACTATCGGTAGTTACGACCACCAGGGTCATGTCAAAATCGGTCAGCAGGCCATAGTCCGAGCGGTGCTGTTTTTCTTTGGGAATGGGACAACGCAGCCAAAAGGCTTCTACATTGGTGATTTTCATATCAGTGCACTAAGTGTTTCTATGGATTTCCGGGTCAGCATGGTGTAAAATTCTTCGGTTACCGCCGAGCTGCCGTGGTCTTCCAGGAATTTCTTTTGTTCGGGACTGAGTCCTTCTGGATTGGTTTCGATGGAATTGGGATGTGGATTGGCGGGTGTACGATCCAGGGGCGAGCAAAACTCAACCGATAAGACCTCATCGTAGCCAATTTCATGCAGGGTGGCGATGATTTTTTTCCAATCCAGCTTGCCCATCCCGGGGGCCATGCGGTTGTTGTCGGCTACGTGGAACCCAACCAAACGCCCCTTGGCGCGGCGGATGGCTTCAAACATGTCATCTTCTTCGATGTTCATGTGGAAGGTATCGAGGCAAACTCCACAATTGGGGCCGACCGCTTTGGCCAGGGCCAGGGCCTGATCACCACGGTTGATGAAGTAAGTTTCAAAACGGTTGATCGGTTCAATGCCTATTAATATGCCGAGGCTTTCGGCATAGGCGTAAACCTCCTGCATGCCCTCCACGGCCCATTCCCATTCTTCATCCGGGCGGCCATCGGGGATGATTTTACCTACGGTGGCGGGTACGACTGAAACCATGGTGCCATTGAGTTCTTTGACCATCCTTACCACGTCTTTGACGTACTGCACCGAAGCGGCTCTTTGGGTTTTGTTTTTGGCCAGTAGGTTGCGTTCTTCCAACATCAGGGTTACCGAACCCCAACAAGAGAGGCCATGATCCTGCAGTAATTTTCCTACATACTTCGTATCGTAAGCCTCGGGAGTGCCCTGAATTTCAAGTTTATGGTAACCTAGGGCTGCAATTCGTTCAATCGTTTTTTCGATTGTTTCGGCGCGCATCCAGTTGTGTATCGCCAGTTTCATGCGTATCTGATTTTGGTGGTTGTCTGATGTTTTATTTGCTTGCTTGGCTGGCCAAGGAACGAGAAAAAATAACCTAGTCTAAATTTAGGTTGATGGCTTCTCTTGGAACATCTTACGTTAAAGAGCTTTTCGAAAGTCTGAAACTTTCGAAAAGGCATCTTAAATTTGAGATTTAAGCACCATTTGGGAACCCCTTTTCGAAAGTTTTAGACTTTCGAAAAGTTCAATTAAGCACCATTTTGTAAGATAAATCACTACCCACATTGCCTGCTTTATTTAGTTCCCGTTCCTAAGGGATGTTCTTTCAAGAGTTTTTTACTCTGGTAAAAAGCTTTTTTTCCTTGGAGCTTGGCGCGAACTTCCTTCACTTTTTCTGGCGAAACGACCGAGGCTTTGTTGCCAAAAGAATTGCGGACGTAGGTGGCTACGGCTGCCAATTCCTGGTCGTTGAGCATACCTTCAAAGGGAGTCATTGGAACCATTCCTTCATAGTTTTTTCCCTCCACTACAATCGGCCCCATCAGCCCTTTGAGGATGATTTTGATGAGTCGGTCTTCAGAGCCGGTTACCCATTCGGTGCCAGATAGGGGTGGAAAGCCAGAACCTGGCAAACCTTTGCCATCGGCCTGATGACAGGTGATGCAGAAACCTTCTTTGGAATAGAGTGCTTTGCCCTGGTTGAACGCCTCGAAGTCTTTGCCTTTCAGGTTGGTCGTGCTGTATACTTCTTTGACCTTTTTTACAGCCTGACCACTCAAGTGAGCCACCGCAGTTTCGTGCGCATGGATCATCCAATCGTCGAGCGGTTTCTTTTTGGCCTCTTCCAAAATGGGTAAACCTTTTTCCGGGCTGATTCGGGAAGCAGCTACAATGGCACCCAAGCGGACCCGCCCATTTTCATCCCGCACGGCTTGCATCAAGAGTTCCGCCTGGTCTTTAACCTGATGGCCCGTAAAACGCAACACCTCGATGGCCGCAGCCCGAACCCGGTAGTCTTTGGCTTTGAACAATTGCTTTAATAGTGGTTGATTCACCTTATTCAAACCCCAGCTTACCCAGAGTCCTTCCAATTGGTTGTGCTCGTATTGTGGATCATTTTTGTCCAGGGCAGCAAGCCACTTGTCCAGTTTGGGTAAAACTTCAGTGGCATTGCGGCCTCTCAGCTCCCGGCGGGTACGGTAACGGCTGCGGTATTCGGGGAGTTTCAGATTGTCCAATAAAGTTTCAATGCTGGCCCCATCAATTTTTGCTGGAGTGACCAGAGGCCGAGATGGATAGGTAATCCGATAAACCCGGCCATGTACGTGGTCGCGCAGCGGGTCGCGGGCATTGTGCTGCATGTGGCCAATCAGGATGTTGTGCCAGTCGATGATATACAAAGAGCCATCGGGGGCAATTTCCAGGTCGACAGGGCGGAAATTGCGGTCTTCACTCACCAATAAATCCTGGCGGTGTTTGGTTTTGTAGCCAGTACCATCGTCCCAAACCTGGTGCTGTTTGGTGCCCAAAAAACCAATCGTGTTGTTGATGATCAGGTCGCCTTGCGCCTCGTCGGGAAAGTGGCGGCTCGAAATAAATTCCAGGCCGGAGGTGGGGCGTACCATATGGTCTTTTTCGATGAGTTGAAAACTCTTGTGGGTGGCCTCACCATAACGCGGGAGCACAGTGCCAGGCGTCATCCAGCGTACATCGGGGCTGGAG
>JAAFHQ010000621.1 GCA_013298445.1 Chitinophagales bacterium
GCATCGGTAGGCAGCCAGTAGCCTTTTTCCATGTCTTTGTCCCAATAGCCGTGGCCAGCGTAAAAGACGAGCAGGTTGTCGGTCTCTTTTACGGCAGTGCGCAGGCGGGCGAGTTCGGTGAACACCTCTTTTTTGCTTGGGTTTTTGAGCAGCTTCACATTTTGGGGATCAAAATGGTAGGCGCTGGTAAGTGTTTTTTGCAACAATGTCGCGTCCTTTACAGGATTGTCCAGCTTATTCACACTGGGATCGGTGTAGTCTTCCACTGCGATGAGCAAGGCGTGGTAAGTACCAAAATCCTGGATGGACATGGTACCCGTTTTGGGTGTGGAAGGAGTTGAATTGGGCTGGGGTTTAGTTGTACTTGCAGAAGGAGTGGTGGTTTTGGGGTCTTCAAGGCCGCCTACGGAGAGGTCGCGCTCGCTCAGACCAGCGTCAGCAATGCGGATGTTGGAGATGAAGGGGTAGGATTCCCGGGACGAAAAATGAGGGTCACAGAAAAAGCTAAATTTTCCCGACTGCAAGAGTTTTGCACCAATCACATCAACAAGATCAACCACTTTTGTTTCGTCCAGCCACACACGTAAGCGCTGTTTGTTGATGGCAATACGCACTGTAACGGGACGAGTTTTGTAATCAACCAAATTGTAGGCTGTTGAATTTTCGGTGTTGTTTACTCCCGTAACCTTATGAAATAGATTACCACTGGTATAACTAATCCTCAATCTGCACTGGTTATTCGGATCACCTCCTAAATATAGATTTAAATCAGGGCTATAATCTCCTCCACTAACTCCTAAATTGGAAGTAAACACCTGAAATTCAATAGTACAATTCTCTGAAAAAGGCTGCATCAATTCTTTGGTTGCACTTACTCTATGGCTAAGCATGAGCCATTTTCCAGGTATTTTGCTCAAGGCAGTAACTTCGGCTGTGCCCGAAAACTTCCAGCTGCTTGGAGGGCTCCCTTCGGGTGTGTTGGAAAAATCCTCGGCATAGAGCACTTTATTGCCGGGTACAAAGTCAAAATTGCGCTTGACTTGCACCTCGTTTTCGGGGTTGTCTTGGTTTGTTTCGCCGGGTTTGTCGGCATTGTCGGCAGTTTTTTTGTTTTTGCCACTCAATGCATCCTCGGCTTTTTGAATGATTTTGTCTTCGGCCTTTCTTTTGATTTTGTCCCAGATTTGGGCCTGGCCAAAGCTGACGCTAAGCAGCAGGGCTGCAAGCAGGAATATTTTTTTCATGACTGGTTTATTTTGTTTGAGGGGAAAACGATCTTCAACCCAGTTAAACGCTCATATAAAAGGGTTGCTTTGATCATCTTTACTCAGGAAGAAAAGCACTTGAAAAGGGATGGGCAGAGGTATTGTGTTCCTTGGTGATCTCTGCCCATCCTTTCACGTTGACTTATTGCCGGAATGTCACATTTACAGGATTGAATTCGAGTTTTACGATGCGGGTATCGTCATTGCAATTGTCATCATCGCTGATGTCTGCACCACCCGTGTCGCCTACGATGTGGAAAAACCTAACCAAAGTACCCTCTAGTGCTGGAACGCGCACAACGGTATTGCCACTGTTAATCGCACCCGTTATCAGTCGCGCCACTGCTCGAAAATCGCCCGACGGAATACCATGACTTGCCAAAACTGCATTGGAAATGGCACCGCCAGCGCCATCCAAAAAGCCATTGACTACGGAAGCTACGTCATTGCCTGGAACCAGAAATTGAAAGCCTCCTGCTGGACTGATAAACTGCGTACGCGAGGCTTTGTCTGAGTTAATTGCAGTAATGGTTTTGCCGTAGGGGGCATCATATACTTTTTTGCGCCATTTTTGCTCGGTGGTAGACCAATCGTGTACTGTTTCTTGCGCCCACAAGGAAATATCGGCATATAATGAGCGGCCTGCATCGCCAATGCTGAGGGTAACTTCACATTTGATACGGGGCCCATGCCCGTCAAATTCCCGATCCCCACGCAATAAGGCTTTTGGACAGAGCCATTCGTCGATGTCGGAGAGTGTTATGGTAGAGCCAGTAGAGGTGATTTTTCTTGTAATCGTTCCTTCTTCCCTTTGCCCATTAGTCACATCACAATTGCCTTGGGCAACCCAACTATATTGCATCGTATTGGCATTGGTTTGTGTAAAAGTTTGATTCAAAATCATTCGACATCCGCTAGGATTGTACCGAATCAGTTGGCCTGTAATTTGATTCCCCCTGCGGATTCCTTTAAAAAATTGTTTAAACCCGTTACCATTCGCCATGTAATAGACATTTTGGTTGTCTTGTAGCCAATCATCTTCCCATGACCAGGAGCCTGTAACATCAGTTGCTGGATTGAAAGCAGTTCCTCCAAAAGGATTCATTGGTCTTGTCGACGCATTTGTTCTCGTGATCACCTCAGAACTTGTTTGTCCACGTTGTAAATCGCAGTTGCTGTCATTTGCCGTCCATGATCCGGTAAGTGTATTGCCATTCAAAGTGTAACGAAATGTCATTGTTGTACGACAATTGGTATTTACATCTATTCTTACAACTTGAGCTTCAATTTGATTGGTTGAGATAAATCGACCTGACAGGTAGTGCTTGAAATTGCCGACATTATAGATACTATAGACATTTTGCCCATCTTGGAACCATTCTGCTTTATATATACCTGGATTATGCCAGGTACCCGTTACGTCTTGCGCAACGGCAGTATTCAAAAAGCCAAAAAACAACATTAACCAGCATAGATTTTTCATAATTATTAAAATTTAAGTGTTTTATCAATACTCGGACTTATACATTCAAAGTCTTCGAAACCCAACGTACAATACCGCACTGTGTCTGTTGTCAAAAGCATACCTACTTGTGGGCATTGGTTGAGTCGCACCATTCGCTGGCGCATACAGCGTCATGGCCGCCTCAAGGTTAGTAGAATACGTTTGCGGACTAGGCATTTTGACATCCCAGGTAAAATCGGTACACAGATCACATCCTTTGTGTGCTGAACCCAGATTGGCGTAAATGTTTACTTTACATTTTGTCCAAATACGAGGATCAATCCGTACACTTTTGGTGATGTTCAAATAGTTGGGACTTGTGTTGTTCCCTACAATGTTTCTGGCTGGGCCTTTTTCCCAATTGACGAGGTTATAGCCCCCATCCGTTTCGCCTATCCCGAATGCTACCAATCCCAAGTCTTGGAAAGTCAAACTCACGCCGACCGTGCCAAACATGCGTTTGCAATCATTGTTGTGGATAGTGTAGGAAATGTCGCGAAGGGTAATTTCGATGGGTTTGGTGGAAGGAATGGCCAGAATGGCAATCATGTTTCCTTTTGAGCATTGATTCATTTCACTAATGCTCTGTGTATGGATCATTCCCCCGAAACAATCCCCTGCGTTGGTTGAGTATACTTCGAATCCTGCTGGCACTCGCATGGACTTTACAGAAAAAGGCGCTTGAAATACACCTGCTTCACAGTAGCTTGCACTGCGGCCCTGGTAGTTGGGTAGTTCATAGACGGTGGCGCAGCTGGGTGGTCTAACTGAAATTGGCGAAAGCCTATTCCCACCCACTTTTTGAGCACTCAGGAAATGGACGATTGATAAAAAGAGGGCTAGTGTTAAAAAAAACTTTTGCATTTTCATGATTGAAGGTTTAAGATGTACTGTACTTTCCTTAAAAGCACAGTACAAAGATGCGATGCAAAAAAAGAGAGGGCAATTCCTAAAAAAGGGGACAAATGGTACCAATTGGCATATAAAAAAATACCATTTAATGGTTCCTTGTACCGCAATTTTTCAGGAGGTCATAAGCAGCATTCTATGCCTACTTCGTCAAATACAAATCCTCCGACATCGAGCTCGCCTTCCAGGGAATTTGCAGGTTGTTCGTCAATTTCTTCACTGTTCCATTCACGGCATTAAAAAGCTGGTCCACGGTCAGATTGGGTTTGCGGATGTGTTCCAGTAAAGCGCCCGTGTACACGCCGTTGCGGCCAGTGCCATCGTCAGCGGTAGAGCCTGGAGAAGTGGCAAAGCCGATGAAAGTACCTTGTGGTGCGTTGATGTTGGCCAGTCCATTCGAGCCCGTCGAACGGCTCCAACTGCGTTGCAAGGGGTTGTTGCGACAAGCATCCAGTACAATGATGTTGGCGGGATTGGCAGCATCTTCCATTTTAGCCAGAATTCTGCCAATGGGATAACATTCGTATTCGACCTCACCCTGCGATTTGAGCACTGCATCGATGGGCACCAGGTAGTTTTCACCTTTTACTTGTAGGCCATGACCCGCGTAGTAAAAAAATCCCAGGTCGTAGTTTTTCAAACG
>JAAFHQ010000622.1 GCA_013298445.1 Chitinophagales bacterium
GCCGTGCCGAAATTTATCCTCCGGCATGGCGTAGTGGGCGTTGTACTCGCGGTTGGGTGTAGTAACCACCACGGTAGTCGGGCGCGCAAACTCAAATACAGCCCGTTCCAGGGCAGGCAAACGTTCCAAATCCAGGTGTTCAATCACCTCGATGAGGGCAGCGGCATCAAAACCGACCATGCGGCGGTCGCGGTAGGTGAGGGCACTTTGAATCAGCTCAATCCGCTCTTTTTGTTTGGGCGTCATGTCCTTCAAATAGAGGCGGCGGGTGGCAACTTGCAGCACTTGAAAGGATACATCCGCGCCCAAAATGCGGGTGAATTGCCCTTCGCGTAGCAGCATTTTTAACAAACGCCCTTCGCCACAGCCCAGGTCGAGCACCGACTTGGCGCCAGAAGTTTTGAGCACTTCCAGGGCGGCATTCAGGCGTTGCTGGTGCAAAGTGAGGCGTTCTTCTTCCACTGCAAGATTGATGGGCTCGGGCTCAAGCTCGGTGCTTTCATTTCCATCCTCTTCAATGAAACGGGCCAAAGCCATTTTGATCAAAGATGAATGGTTGAGGTAACGACGTACAATGAACTCCCGTTCAGGGTGGTCTTTGAGCCAGTTTTCCCCTTTTTTCAACAAAATCTCAATGTCGTTGCTGGAAATATAGTAGTGCCGCTCGTAGTCAAATACGGGTAGCAAGACGTACAAGTGTTGCAAAAGCTCCTGCAAGGAGATGTTGTGCTGCAAAGTAATGCTGAAATAGGAACTCTCGCCCCATTCTGGAAACTGCTCATCCAGCGGCAGGCGCTCGGCTTGCAAGGTGTAACCCAGGGGCTGAAAGATGCGCTCCAACAAACCCAATCCTCCTTTTACCTTGAGCGCGGGAATCTTAGCTTCCAGTGCCAAAGGGATACCGATCCATTCCGGTTTGTCCTCACAGCGGCCATTTAGCGCCGAAGAATAGACATTGGAAATGGCCGAGCTGGTGAAGGAAGAAGCTACGTATGGCCGATCGTTGACGTAGTGCTGCAACATGCGGCTTTCGCCGGGTACTTTGAGGCTACGCACCAGCTCAACGGGGTCGATGTCCAGCAAAAGCACGGCAGTGCAACGCTCGTCGGTCGCTTCAGGGAAAAACACATGGGCCTTGCCTCCGGCAGTGCTGAAGGTCTGAACTTTATCGGGATGCTTGTGGAGCAGGTAGCCGAGGTTGGTGGCAGGGTGTTGGGTAGTGGTGATGGATAGGAACATGAATTATGCAGGGTTTGAAAATAGACATTTCATGCTGCCGGATAATCAGCACATCAGCCCATTACCAAATCAGCATAATTTTAAACATTCAAATAACTCATCAAACCCTGATAACGTTCCTTCAAACTGTCTAAATATTCCGCTTCGTTGAAAGAAGCCTTGATTTCGTACTTGAAGCGTTCGAAGGTGGCCAGGATATTGTGGATGTGTTGAAGGTTGATTTTGAGCGTGACGTCGATGCGCTCCGATTCGGGGTAGGAGGTGATGAAAGAACTGAGCAGGGTGGCACCTTCCGATTCCACGATCCGGGCGATTTCGGTCATGGAATAATCCCTGCGACTCAATTCCAGGACAATAATGCTGCCCGGGTCGGAAAAAGAAACCGTGCGGGCAAAGTAACGTAGCAGGTCTTCCAAGGTAATGACACCCAGGTAATTGTTTTCTAAGTCCACTACTGGAACGATCGAAAGATCCTGGTCGGCAACAATGCGCATGACCTCGTAAATGTGGTCATTGCTGTGCACGTAGGGCCTTTGCAAGGAAAGGCTGTAAGAACCAATGGCTTCGTTGACGTCGAAGTTCATCACGTCGTCTTCCGACAACACGCCCAACAACTCGCGGTTGTTGACGATGGGTAAGTGGCGCACATAAAATTCGCTCATCATCTCCAACGCCACGTCACCAGTGTCGGAAGTTTGTAAGGGAATTATGGCCGTCGAAATCAACGTTTCTGCAATCATCCTATGCTTAAATAGTGGGGCAAAATGAACACTTGTTTTATGTCGCCCCTTAGTTCATTAGCTTGTTCTTCTGGGTTGCAAACTCTTCTTCAGTCAATAAACCTTTCAGTTTCAGCTCGTTTAGTTTTTGGAGTTGTTCCAAAATTGGCGAGTGATCCTCGGTCGGTTCCTGTGTGGATTGTGCCTGGGTTTGAGTCGCCTGTTTTTGCGGGGTAGGCTGCTTGAGTCGGAAGCCATTGGCCTCAAACTCGTCAAAAGCGTCCTGAATCCGCACAAAAGCCAGTGCATCGTGTTCTTTGATGCGTTTAAAATCGGTAAAACCCAGGGTTACAGCCCGGTCCAAATGTTCCAGCGCTTTGTCGGCCTCTTCGTTTAGAGAGTAGGTACAAGCCAGGTTGAAATGGATAGAAATATCATTGGGGTCCAGGGCTAGTGCTTTTTTGAATTCTTCAATGGCCCCTTGGTAATCGTAATCCTTGTATTTGTCAATGCCACTTTTTTTCAGCATTTGTTGTTTGTCCTGGTTTACAGGCTGGCGTACGGGGGCGGTATTGCGTCTTGGTTGCTCTTGTGGCCGACGGCGTTCATTGCGGTTAAAATCCCTTTCCTCTCTCCGATTTCCACGTTTAACAACTTTGTACTGATCAGGATTGAACTGAAGATTAAATTTATCATCATCCATGGTAAGGATCATGATGCCATGAATGAAACCAACAATCCAGGAAATAGGCAAAGGCACCCAAAAAAAACAAAGATGGAGAAAACCCAGGCCAGTTTGTCCAAGATAAAAACGGTGTATACCCAATCCGCCTAAAAATATTGCCAACAGACCAGCAGTTGTTTTGTCTTTCATGATGATGTATTACGCCGGAAAATTTCGACATCCAAACTCGAACTTCTGTTAATAAAACGAATGAGGATTGAAAATGGATGTCTGCTCCGGGCTTATTTTGCGATGTAAAATAACAAAAACTAAATTTTGAGGCAATGTCTGACTTAATTTAGTACAGATCAAAATTAAGTCGATCAAATTCCCCACAATTGAGCCTAAATTATTATAAGACGAGACAAAAGCCTCAACGGTTGTGAATTTTGCAGGTTAAAACAGTAAAATCGTCTGGATAGTTTTCATCACCTCTAAAAGCATCCAAGATGGTCAGTAAGCCCTGATTAAATGTTTCAGCAGGAAGTTGGAAATTTCCCTGCACATAATCATACAACAACTCTTCGGTTACAAAATCCCCGGCAGCGTTGCGAATATCAGTCAAGCCGTCGGTATAAGCCAAGATAATGGCTTCGTCTTCTTCTACCTTACACTCGCCAATTTCAATACCGGGAATATTCGCGTACGAACCCAGCATGATACAGCCCTTGTTGAGCTCCAACAGGCGGTTTTGAGAGACCAGAATTGGAGGGTTGTGCCCTGCATTCACGTAGCGCAATATCCGCGTACCAGTGTTGTATTCGGCGATGAAAAAAGTAATAAAGCGATCACCTTGGGTAATGAGGTTGACCGAGGTATTTAAGTCCCGGATGAATTCATCCAGATCTGCTTGTTTGTTGATCAGGGTGTGAAAATTGGCTTGAAAATTGGCCATCAACAATGCTGCGGATAAACCTTTGCCTGTAAAATCACCAATGCAGAAGACAATTTTATCGTTGGGAAACTCAATGAAGTCGTAATAATCGCCCCCAACCCCAAAATGAGGCTTGTAAATGCTGGCAAATTCATAATTCCGACAAGAAGGCAACTGCTGAGGGATCAATAGTTTTTGTACATCTCCTGCCAGTTCCATTTCCCGTTTCAGGCGTTCCTGCTCCAATTGGCGTTTGAAGAGGCGTTTGTTTTCCATCGCCACCGCGATGATATTGGTGATGGTGGTGATGATTTGCACTTTGTTGTACATATCGTCATCCTCAGCAAAACCACCGATGAATACATAAGCAATCGCAATGTCTTTATGGCGAACGGGGATGACTACGTCGAAATGGCGCATAAGGGGGGAGTCATTTTCCTCCAAATTGCGCAAACGGGTATACTTGGGAAAATAAACGGTGATGTCTTCGCTGAGCAGATTGGCCGGAATCCCCAGGGAAGTTGCACAGCGCCATACTTCTTCCTCTTTGATGAAGAGCGCCATTTTTTTGATGCCCATTTCCCAACTCAAAAATGAACTGTACATGTCGTACAATTCCACCCCGGACACATTGTTGTTGATGGCCTGGGTGATGCTCAACAGGCGATTGATCTGCAATTGTTTCAAATGCAGTTCCTTTTCCAAGTTTTCAACGTTGGACAGCCGGTTGCGGATTTCAGAAAACTCAGCCATAATA